>JBGCDY010001101.1:0-3127 GCA_045105835.1 Chitinophagales bacterium | reverse complement strand
CTACAACAAGCCTTCCGATATTCCCCACAAGTTCAACACCAAAACCCACTATGGTTGCCCCTACGATTGTGGCTTGTGTCCAGACCACGAACAGCATTCTTGCCTGACCATTGTAGAAGTGACGGATAGGTGCAATCTCAGCTGCCCGACTTGCTATGCAGGTTCATCCCCCAGCTATGGACGACACCGAACATTGGACGAAATCAAACAGATGTTGGATACGGTGGTCGCCAATGAAAAAGAACCCGATGTCGTACAAATAAGCGGAGGAGAACCCACCATACATCCCCAGTTTTTTGAAATATTGGACTATGCCAAAACACTACCCATCAAACACATCATGCTCAATACCAATGGCATAAAAATCGCCAAGGACTTTGGGTTTGCGAAACGATTGGCAACGTATGCTCCCGATTTTGAAATCTACCTGCAATTTGATTCCTTCAAAAAAGAAGTTTTGGAGAGTATCAGAGGCGCAAATCTCCTCAGTATTCGAGAACAAGCTTTGGAGCATCTAAACGCCTTGAACTTGTCCACAACCTTGGTAGTCACCCTTCAAAAAGGACTGAACGACGATGAAATAGGTATAATCATTGACTTTGCCTTGAAGCAAAAATGCGTGCGAGGAGTCACTTTGCAGCCCACACAGATTGCAGGAAGGCTCGAAAACTTCAATCGCCAAACAGACAGAATTACCCTTACCGAAGTTCGCAGAAAAATGTTGGAGCAAACCAATATTTTCAATTCCGACGACATCATTCCCGTTCCCTGCAATCCCGATGCCCTTGCGATGGCGTATGTTCTCAAAATAGGCGGGGAAGTTTTTCCGTTAACAAGGTATGTGAACCCCAAAGATTTGCTCGACAACAGCAAAAATACCATTGTCTATGAACAAGATGAGCAATTGCATGGCAAAATGCTCAATCTATTCAGCACAGGCAATTCCGTCGAAAACGCAAGCGAAAACCTGCATTCAATTCTCTGCTGCTTGCCACAAATCGATGCACCAACTTTGTCTTACGACAACTTGTTCAGAGTCATCATCATGCAGTTCATTGATGCCTACAATTTTGATGTTCGGTCTGTCAAAAAATCTTGTGTGCACATTGTGAACAAAGACAATAAAATCATCCCTTTCGAAACAATGAACCTTTTTTACCGAGACAATAAAAGAGCCTATTTAGAAGAACTCAAACAACTATACAAATGATCTTACTCGAAATTGGCAACAGCTTAGATTTTCTTCTTTACATCATTTTTCTATTATGGGCAATTCCAATCGTGATGTTTATCATAGGATTGGTAAAACTCAAAAGCAACCCCAAAATTGCCAAAGCATTGCTGATTGTATCTGGAATATGGCTATTGATTGGTTTAGGGTGCTGTGGAGTTTTATTACTGGAATAAAAGGTTTTGTATAGCTTTATTTACCCAGTATAGCCATTCATGAACTTAAAGAATCACACAAATGATAATTCTTGTTTTATTGACTTACTTGTTTTTACCGCCAATGATTATGATACTTGTGAGTGCTGTTCAGTTGAGAAAAAATCCTGAAAAAGCAAAAAAAAGAATCATCCTTGCAGGGATATGGCTGTTGATTAGATTTGGCTTTTGTGGAGTTATGTTTTTGGGGGAGATGGGGTAAATATATTTCAAAAACACTTACAGACTTAAAATCAAACAAATGGAAATAGTATTTTTTCTTCTGGCGTTTTTGTTATTCTTTTTTGCTCCAATATTAATAATACTTGAAGGAGTTGCTCAATTGAAAAAAAATCCTGAAACCGCAAAACAACTAATCATTATTGCAGAAATATGGTTGCTTGTTGGATTTGGTCTTTGTGGAAGTAGGGCTGATGTAATCTTGGATTCAACCTATAAATGCTAAATTTATGAAGTTTTTATACGTCATATTAATTATGTTAAATGTCCTCTTTATTGTTCCACTAATCATAGCAATAAGAGAAAATCCTACAAAAGCAAGAAAAATAATTATTGCTATAGGAATTTTGATGCTCATTGGGTTGGGTATTTGCGGAGGTCTGGGGTAGTTTTACTTCAAAAAATATTTGCGAACTTAAAAACCACAAAAATGAAACTTATTTCGATATTGGTTATGACACTACCAATCCTAGTGATACTTATAAATATTTTTCGATTGAAAAAGAATCGAGAAGAAGCTAAAACTTATATCATTGTTGGAGGGATATGGTTATTGATTGGATTGGGTTTCTGTGGTAATCCGTTTTTTTAGGTAAGCTTTCAATCACAACACTTGTCTATTAAGAGACGTTCTTAACTGTATGAAAAAACTCTCCCAATACAGCCTCTTCCTTGCTGCAATGGCATTGACCTACTCCCTATTTTACCCCAACCATTACGATGTTTCGCCCTTCAAAGAAAGACCCAACACCCAATTTTGGCAGCTAAAGACAGGTTCAAAAATAGGCTACACGCTGATAAAAAGTGAGTCCAATCAAAAACGCAATCCCATCATCTATCTTCACGGCGGACCAGGTGGCATGATAAAAGAAAGCACTCTGGAAATATTGAAACCTTTGTCGAAAACACACGACCTCTACTTTTATGACCAAGTAGGAAGCGGGCATTCCAGCAGATTGGAAAACATTGGTGAATACTCTGTGATGCGACACAAAAAAGACTTGGAAGAAATCATCACCCAAATAGGCGCGGAAAAGATAATTTTAATGGGACATTCTTGGGGCGCAATGCTCGCCATGACTTATTTGGCGGACAATCAACTAACAGTGGAGAAGGTCATTTTGACAGGTCCAGGCCCAATTTTACCCATCCGCTCCGAATTGTCCCATCAAAAAGCTCCCGACAGTCTTCACCTCATCAAACCCAAGTTTTCCAACAGAGAAGCCAACGAAAAAGTATACAACCGAAGAAGTAAACTCGTGCATTATTGGGCAAATGTCTTTGAACAAAAACTGGCTTCTGACCAAGAAATGGATAATTTCTTTACCCGCCTCAATACCGAACTCAACAAATCAACGGTCTGTGACGGCTCAAAAATGAAAGCCTTTGAAGGAGGCAGCGGTTATTATGCCCACATCATGACCCTCAAAAGTTTTGGAGCAGTGGAGGACAAAAGGGATAT
>JBGCDY010001100.1:0-3663 GCA_045105835.1 Chitinophagales bacterium | reverse complement strand
TATTGCAGCAGTCACCTCAAAAGAATCTTCTACCGAATCACTTGTTTCAAGTTGCCCTGCATCCTGACTTTGTTCGCTATTGCAGGCAGAAAAATGGATGAGGAAACATAAAAAGAGGCAAAGAATAAAGCTATTTTTCATAGTGTTGATTTTGTTGGAGAATCCATTTAGAAGGGCGAAATTATGGATTTTTGACAATAAAAGAATCTTGAATTCTTGATTATTTATAGAAAGTTTTGAAGCATATTCGAATGAACTCCGAACCTTATGGATTGTAGTAAAAAGAGAAAATATTGTTTTCTATTGCCCCGTGCTTTAGCTCGGGGGTAAATTGTTTTTTTTTTCAAAAAGGCTTTAGCCATTTCATTGTAGTAGCTAAAGCCCTTATTATCTTTACTTCATTCTTACACCGCCTTAAAAGAC
The DNA here is from genome assembly GCA_045105835.1 of Chitinophagales bacterium. GTDB lineage: Bacteria > Bacteroidota > Bacteroidia > Chitinophagales > UBA2359 > JAUHXA01. Next base: position 3,240 of record JBGCDY010001100.1, on the reverse strand, counting down.
GGAGCAATTGATGTTCACTTATTGTTTCTTCACCTCATCTCCCATTCCTATCCGACCATTTTCAATCACCCTTGCAGTGATTCCTCCATGTCCACGCATCGCATTGTAGCCACCGTCACCCAAGTTTTTTTCCATACGAGAACAAGGATGACACAAGCCCGTTGTCTCCAAAATCGCTTCCCCAATCTTAAACTGCTTGTCTTTGAGAGCCAATAAATTGATGCCTCTCACCACGATATTACGCCGCAACAAAAGAGTGTCTATTTCATTCATTCCCAGTAGAGAAGCCACCCCGTCTAAATGTTCTCCTTGAATCAAAGTCACCTGCCTTTTGCCACTCTTACCGTGATAATGGTCTCCAATCAATCCCGATTCTGTATCTGCCTCCACACTTTCTACCACTTCCAGTGATTTCCGTTTTAGAGGTCGAATCCCAATCCATGTCACCTTACCTACTTGCGGCAAAGTATTCAAGAGTTCTTTGATGTTTTGTGCCATTTTTTGTTGATTGATTTATAGCTTTTGAAGTGTCAATTCTGTCTGTGCTTCCGCTACTCTTTTGAAGGAAGACAACATCTTTTTAAAATTGCGGCTTATTTTTCGCTTCAATATCGGCAATATTAGCCAACCAATCACAGGAACCATTTTGTAGTGAAATTCGACCGTCAATAAAGTGCCTTCATCTTTGCGCTCCAAAATAAAGTAAGTCACCAACTCTTTCATACCAGGAACTTTCTCCAAAAACTTCTCCCCATAAACAATTCTATCCGCTCCAAAATCCGCTGTCGTTGTTTCAAACTCAATTACATCCTTGTCAATCACACAAAAATGCTTCGTTCCCAATCGGTTCATTCTATTTTTCTCATACTGAATATCATCCGCGTCCGTGTTCCAAACCATGCGGTAGTCAAAATTACTGACCAATTCAAAAGCTTCCTTAATCGGCAAATCCACAAAAATATTCATACTAACAGGAGCATCTATTCGAATACTTTGTGTAGGTGCGGCAGGTAAGACGGCTTGTTTTTGGAAATCACTCAATGAAACGTAGGTGTAGTCTATTTTTCCTATCTCGCCATATTCCGATTGACTATTCTCCAATGCCCCCCAACCGTCAGGCAAAGAAATACCTCCTTCCCATGTAGCGGTCAAATCTTTGCTCAACAACAAGTATTCGTCAATCGGCACATCATTTTTCAACAAACGATGGGCTTCAATAATTGACTTACCATAAGGTTTTCGATGCTCTTTGATTTGGATAAAATCAAAATATCCAGCGTGAGCCACAAACTTCAATTCCAAAGAAGCCGCCATACAACAAGCTCCACATTGACAAATTCGCCTTTGTTCGTACAGTTTCAGATGTGTATGAAACTTGACAAACATAGCCTGAACCTGCTTCAACAAAGCCTCCTTTGAAGGAAGTACATCTTTTTTGTAGAAAAAAAGTGCATCCCCTTCAATCTCTGCCAAGGTAAGCCCCAATTCATTTGCATCAATCAACAACTCCAACAATTCAGCCGTAATGTGTTGACTGTGCTGAATTTCTGTCCGATTGACAAATCGGGTAAAACCACTAATATCTGGAAGAAAAAGAAAAGAATTTGGTGCTGCCATACATTGAAAATGAAAGTTTAAGTCCAAACACCTTGCCCATTGCATTTGTTTATGAAGTAGCTTTGCAGTGAATACTCTGCACCTGCAAATAACAAAAAATAAATTTCACCATCAGCATATTAGCACAAAAAACCAAGCTACTATCCTAACAGCATTCTCTTTCAAATTTCTATCTTTGGACTCATTTTTTCTAACACACAATTTTTCCACTCTTAGATACTCAAACAATTCACACTAAGAATGGGTACACAATCAACAAGCAATTACCAAATTATGCGGTTCATTTTACTTTCTTTACTACTATTATTGACCACTTTTGCCTTCAATCCTGAAGTTCAAGCCCAAAAAATTGACATCAAAAAACAATTGAAGGGCATGAAAATGAGGAGTATCGGCCCAGCAGGAATGAGTGGGCGAGTCACTTCAATAGATGTAGACTTGAACAATCCCAACACCATTTTCATCGGTACAGCATCAGGTGGTGTGTGGAAATCCGAAAGTGGAGGCATTCGCTGGAAGCCCATTTTTGACGACCAACCCCTTCAATCCATTGGCGCAGTTGCCGTTGACCAAACCAGCACAGGCATCATTTGGGCAGGAACGGGGGAAGGAAATCCTCGAAATTCGCTCAATACAGGCAAGGGAATTTACAAAAGTTTAGATGGTGGTAAAAACTGGAAACTCATGGGCTTGGAAAAAACCAAACTCATTCACCGCATACTCATTCACCCCACCAATTCTGACATCGTATATGTCGCAGCTTTGGGTTCGGCTTGGGGCGAAAACCCCGAAAGAGGAGTCTATAAGACCACAGACGGTGGCACAACTTGGAACAAAATTCTATCTGTAGATGCCAAAACAGGTTGTGCAGATTTGGTCATTGACCCTTCCAATCCCAACAAACTCTTGGCAGCCATGTGGGAATTTGGTCGCAAACCTTGGACCTTCAATTCTGGTGGCAAAGGCTCTGGCTTATACATCACCTTCGATGGTGGCAAAACTTGGAAAAAACAAACAGACAAAGACGGGCTTCCCAAAGGAAACTTGGGTAGAATCGGTTTAGCAATAGCTCCTTCCAATCCAAAAACTATTTACGCCCTCGTTGAAGCCAAGAAAAATGCCTTGTACAAAAGCACAGATGGCGGCTTCAAATGGAGCAAAATAGGAAGTAAAAACGTAGGAAATCGCCCCTTTTATTATGCCGATATTTTTGTAGACCCACAAAACGAAAACCGCATTTACAGCCTCCATTCGGTCGTCACCAAAAGTGAGGATGGCGGCAAGACTTTTGAAACCTTGATTCCCTATTCAAAAGTACACCCCGATTACCACGCTTTTTGGGTCAACCCATCCAACCCCAAACACTTGATGATTGGAAATGATGGTGGTATGGCGATTTCACAAGACAGAGGCGAAAACTGGCGTTTTGTAGAAAACTTGCCATTGGCGCAGTTTTACCACATCAACTACGACATGGATTTGCCTTATCACGTTTATGGTGGAATGCAAGACAATGGTTCTTGGATAGGTCCAGCTTATGCTTGGAAATCAGGTGGTATTCGCAACAGTGACTGGCAAGAATTGGTCTTTGGAGATGGTTTTGATGTTGTGCCACGTCCCGAT
>JBGCDY010001099.1:0-5922 GCA_045105835.1 Chitinophagales bacterium | reverse complement strand
GTGGCAAGTTTTGCGGTCACACTGTCGAAGGCATCGTTCCAACTTAAGTTTTCCCTACGCTCTTCTCGAAGCAATTCGTTCTTCTTTCGGTCTGTTGCATCGACATATACGATTGCTCCATTTTCGACTTTTGGATACAGCTTTATGATTCCTAAATTCAAGGTTCTTTTGGTCTGACCGCTGGGTTTTCTCACAAAAGTTCTCGATTTTTTGGCGTATCGCCCAAAACCTGCACCATATCTTCGGAGGTAGTAATCGGCTCGTTTGGGGCCTTCGTAAGGCACACTCAATCGAGGAATCGTGTCTACATCCGAATAGCCAGTTGCCCCCATCATGGTCACGATGTTTTTAATTTCGGGAATGAATATGGAATCTCCCCCTGCCATGAGGTAATTAAATCGTGATTTATCAGGCTTTTTGAAGGCTTTTTCGAGATCCAACAATACGACTCCTGTACTGTCATAGATTCGGTACATCTGTGCCCCTTGTCGGAAGGCAAAATTAGTGAACCCACCTGCTCGGTCAATCACATCCACAATTCGTTCATTCTTATTCAACAGTGGATACTCGCCAGGGTACATTATTTCCCCAAAAATTTTCACCGTTTCCTGAGGCTCAAAATTGGGATTGAAGCGCACAAACACTTGGTCATAGGGCTGCAATTCAAAATCTTCTGCCGCTTCTTCAAAGGTCAAATCTTTGCCAATATCTATCCGTTTGACGACGACCCTTTGTGTTCCTGCTTTGCCTGTATATTCATCTGAAAAACTGACCATTCGAGAGACTTCAATGCGTTCATTAGCTGCCTCTTTTTGCAGTCCACCTGATAGATAAATCAAATCCTTCAAGGTCAAATTTTCTGCAAATGGGTACTCTCCTGTTTTCCTGACTGCCCCCAAAATACTCACTGCAAAATCTTGCCGAAATTCCTTTCGAGAAAGAACATGTATTGTATCCAAGTTTCGCAGCAAAATATTATCAGCGGCTTTGTCTGTTAGCAAGACATCGTCCAAATTGAAAGAAATGATTTGTCTGTTTAAATCATCCTTCAATCGCTTCACATAGGCTCTTGACCTGTCTGCATCATCCAATATTCCTTCTGCTCGCATCAAGACATCACTGATTCTTTCATTTTTTCGCAGTTGGTATCTTCCTGGTACATTTACTGCTCCAATCACCTCCACATAATTTCGGAGTTCTTTGGGAATCGAATAAACAAACACGCTATCGCCATTGACGAGTGGAATGTCTTTGTTGATGGCCATCAAACTATCTAAATTGATATCTAAGAGTACTTCTTTGTTTTTGTGGTAGCGTTTGATACTGAGGGTACGGGTGAATGCTCCTGCATCTAAACCACCTGCAAACTCTATTAAATCACGCAGCCCCTCCCCGTTCTTCATTTCGTAGTTGTGGGGTCGTCGAATCTTTCCCGAAATATTGACCAAGTTTCGCAGTGAAGGCACAACGATGTAGTCGTTTTCTTGTAGAAAAAAGTTTTGACGGCTATCTGGTTTGTTCAGAAAATTGTAGATGTCAAGGGATTCAATGCGTTGCCCATTTCTTTCAATGTAAATTTCTCGCATCGAACCAATGGCATTAGGCCCATCAATCATGACCAAAGCATCTATTATTGAAGTTTGAGCAGGAAACCGATACCCTCCTGGATTGAAGAGGTTTCCCACAAAGTTGGCAGTAATTACTCTTGAATAAGAGACGGCTACTTCAATTTTTTCTTGTTCAATGTCAAAGGTTTGTGCAAACCTATCTTTGATGATTTCTTTTGCTTTTTCGTAGGTAATTCCTTTGAGGTTGATTCGTCCTACAAGTATGGGGTTGATGGCTCCCAAATCATCTATGACATAGACCTTATTGAAGTCTTTTTGTCCCCAAATAATGACCGTAATCTCATCATTTGTTGCCAGTTGGTAATTGGGTGGAGGGCGCATTTCTTCCAATTCGCCAAAAGGGGTAAAAACGGTTCTACGGAAAAATTCGTGTCCGTAAATGGTTGGCTCAGGAAGTTTTAGTGCCTTTTCCAAGATTTGCCGTTTTCTGATTTCAATCAATTCCAAGACCTCATCGTAACTGAAACTATCCACCGCTTCGCCCAATTCTTCCTCCCTCAATCTCCTTTCGGCTTCATATTTGGCTACGCTCACGCTGTCTCCTTCCGTGTTCAATTGAATCAATTCTTCAATCATTTCCTCACTCACTCCCAATTTCCGAAGCTCATTGGGGGTGGTCAAAAGTTGATTTTTGATGTCAGTGGTATCTTCATCGCCAAATCCGCTTTCGTCTGCCGACTTCAACAATTCTTCGATATCATAACGATTGTATTGATTGCTGTCACGACTCTTTCTCGGATTGTAAAGGTCTCCAAATTGTGCAAAAGCACAATTGCAGGTAAAAAAAAGCAATAAACTCCATATAATTTTGTGGTATGATGTCTTCATTTATTTGTCAATATAAAACTCTATTTCTTGCTAGGAGGTGGTGTATTAGTAGGAAAATCTCTCAAATCAAATTTAGCCTTTCCGTCTTCCATTTTTGGCTTGATTACTCCTCCTTCTACTGCTTCTGCTTCTAATCTATCCATTTCATCCGCACGTAACTTAATCTCTTCTCGTTCCTTCCAATAATCTACTCCTTTCAGTGCCATTTTATTATCAGGGTCTAAATACAAGGCTTTTGTGAAGTCTGCCCTTGCTTCATTCAGTTTTCCATGAAAACTATTGGCTGCTCCTCTATAAGCCAAAGCAGTGACATTTTCGGGTTGTGCTTCTATGACGTGTGTGAAGTCTGCAATGGCAGCTTCGTAATTATCTATTTCTACATAAGTAATTCCTCGATTGAGGTAAGCTCTTTTTGTACTGGTTTCTTTTCCTATTGCAGCTGTATAATCTTTGACCGCTTCATCATATTGTCCTAAAATGTAGTGTGCATTCGCTCTATCATAATAGGCTTTGGAATAGTTTGGATTCAATTCCAATGCTTTTGTATAGTCCTTAATAGCCGCTTCACGATCATCACTATTGTGATAGGCAACTCCACGAAGTCCATATACAGTTTCTTCGTCTGTTCCTAATTTGATAGCTTGGGTAAAATCGTGTATAGCTTCTTTGTATTTTTTGTTTTCAAAAAATATAGTGGCTCTATGTTCATAGGCAGACTTGTATCTTGGATTTTTCTTCAATGATTCCGTATAATCATTAACTGCTTCTTGATTCTTTTTGCCGACGTAATGTCTCCAACCTCTCATCGCAATCGCTACATAATCAGGCACACAGCCCACTATTTTCTGCATAATCGAATCTACTTGTGGTTCTTTGTGAAGGACATAATAACAGTGCCCAATCATTGGAGTAACTGCCACATCACATTTGTCGGTTGCAATGACTTGGAAATGTGCCAATGCTTCTGCCCACTTGTTCTTGCTGGCTGCTGCAACACCTATCATCCAGTTTGCGATGTAGTTGGGATCATCTTTGAGGTAGAATCCGTTTCGAAGGTCGGTGAGGTGGGGAAAGCCTGTATGTCCTTGTACCACATCGTTGATCCAAGTATACAGAATTTCAGGTTTTTGTTTTTTTCCATTGTAGAACCCCCAGATGATGACATCTGCATTTTGCTCTTTGCCCAATTGTTGTGCAATACTGGGTTTGTAGGGACAGGCTTGGTCTTGGAGTAGTTGAATATTGATATTCATGGCTTGCGCCCAATCGGATGTTCCGATAAACTCCATCAACTTGTTTTCCATTTCAACGTTTTCTGTCTTGCAGTCCTTATCAGGATGAAAAGGTAATATTAAAACATTGAAGGTTTTGGAGTTTGGCGAAAAAACGGTTTTTGAAGCTTTTTGCTCTTCTTTTTTTTGCTGTTGTGCATTGCCATCCGTGCAGGCATAGCCCAATCCAAATAGTATCGAAAAAGTCGCCAACAGGAATATTTGGCGGATATAGAAAAAGTTAGTCATAAAATTCACTGCTTTGTTTGTGTAAGAAACGCAAAGTACTAAAAGTTATTTCAACTAAAAGCAGTGCAAAATTAGGAGAATATGCCGATTTCACTAAACAATTGGCGTTCACTTTTTTTGAAGCAAATAGAATTTCGCTTTTTTTTGCCATAAAAAGGAGTTTTATGGCGTTTTGAGGCAAGATTTTGAAGTTTAGAAAGGTCTATAAAATACGAAATTCAAGTTTTCCTTTCGGCAAACTTGAATTTCGTATTCATTTATTTGATACAGAAAAGGTATTTTTCTTTGTATCTATGCTTGGTCATTGATGATGTCATTGTTTTCGATATCCTTTGGAGGAGTATCTTCGTTGTTCTCGCGTGGGCGGTTTCGGTCACTCGCCTTGTAGTATTTTTTCTTTTCGTAAGGCTTCCCTTCTCTTCTATTACGCTCACGTTCTGTTTCACGTTTTTCATAGTCTCTGTTCCTATCATTGCCATAGGAAGGGCGACTGTTGTAAGAAGGTCTATCTCTATCATAGCCTCTGCCTCTATCATTATCTCGACCTCTGTCTCTGTCATTATTATAGGAGGGGCGACTGTTGTAAGAGGGTCTATCTCTATCGTAGCCTCTGCCTCTATCATTGTCTCGACCTCTGTCTCTATTATACGAAGGACGATCACGGCCTCTATCATTATAACTACCACGATCATCTCTATTGTAACTCGGACGATAACCTCCATCATTCCGATCATTTCGAGGGCGATAGCTGCTGGTTTCCCTTCGAGTATAACGTGGTTTGTATTTAGGCTCATACGGTTCGACGGGTTCATCTTCGCCATAGAGTGTTACCCAATCTCGCATCAGCTTTTCAACGGCATTGGGATTATAAGCCAATTGTTGAAAATCTTTGAATTCTGGCGGAAGTATATCTGAGGTGTAAGGGATTCTCATGTAGAATCGCTTCTTGTTTTTATTTACTGACATCTCATCCATTTTGCGCCAAGGATGTTCTTCATTGTTCTCGCCAACAATCACAATTACAAACTTAGCTTCATAGATTTTGCGCTCTAAGCGTCCTTTGATGAGTTTACCAGTGCGGGTACGCATGCCTTTGTCGAAGGAGGAAGTCATAAAAATATCGAATTCGCCGAAATCTTGACGGATTGCCCATTTTCTAACTTTTCTAAAATACTTCTCGTCTTCCTTTCTATAACTTACGAATACTTTCGTTCTCACAGTTCTTGTTTTGATTTGCTTTCTTAAATCGGGTTACCAAAAATTGAATAAGAGGGATATAGTCGTATGACAGAAAAAGCTGATGAATAATTAACATTTCTGCTTTTATTCTATTTGACGTCTAAATATCTCACCTACTTTTACTTGTTTTAAAAATCTGTTGTATTGAGGCTCAAACATACTAATTCTTCTTAAAAAAATTAAATATTAGCGAGACATCATTCTGCATATTAGCAAATATTTGGCTGAATAGCAAATAAATTATTAAAAAAAAGATGCTTGTAAACTAAAAAAGGGCAGAGAATAATCTCCACCCTTCTAATTAAGCAAAATGCTAAAACCCATCAATAAACCATCTTTTTTTATATTGTATTCTTTATTTTTAGTATGTGGTTTTATAATTATTTAACAATCCTTCAAAAACACCTTTCACTATTATTGTCGAAATTGAAGTCGTTTTGGTTGTATCTTCTTTCACTTTTTTTGAATTTTCTTCAAAATTAGCTAATCAAGCTTCCAAACTAAGTTAAGCTTTCGTTAAGAAAGGTTAAATCTTGTTAAGTCCCACACAACGAAAGCTTTTTATTTTTTTCGACACTTACTGTGAGTTGTCTAAGAGCGCTTCAATTAACGCAAAATTTCAAAGCCCAAGGCTTCAAAGTCGTCCCAAAATACGGGATAGGATTTGGTGACGACCATCGGGTTTTCTACTGCAAATCGAGGCCTCA
>JBGCDY010001098.1:0-5389 GCA_045105835.1 Chitinophagales bacterium | reverse complement strand
AAACCCAATAAATTTGGGCTGCAAGACTTCTATCAATTGCAGAAGTGTTTTTTCAGATAGTTGCAGAATGAGTCGTTCTTGGGCTTCGTTTGTCTTGGCCGCATTCCGCAAAAATGGATAGGTTTTTTGAGCTTGTTTTTCAAGTAAGTTGATGAATAAAGCTTCGAAAGATAGCCTTTGCAGGCTTGACTCTACTTGGTCAGGTAAACGGGCATATTCTAAAAAATAGGCGATGCTTTCGATAAGAGTTTTTGGAGATAATGTTTCGCTTGCAGTGGGCTTTGGATCTGTTTTTCCCTTGGATGGAAATGAAGGAGTCGTTATTTTTTCTTGGAGGATGGCTCTCCATTCCTCTGCTATTTCATGAGTGGGGCGAGTTATTTTTTTGCTGAATTGAGTGCTTATTTCTTGGGTACTTTGCTGTACGAAATTAAGTAGGTCAAAAGCTCTATTGGGGGCTTTTAGTAGGTAGCGAATGATTGCGGAACGTTGGAGGTGTTGAAATTGGGCTTTGGAGTGGAAAAAATCGGGGTTTTGTTGATATAGCCTGTTGATTTCCTTTTGGTATTCATGGATTTGGGGCGCAAAATGTGGTTGTAATAATTGGATTGTTTGGTGGAATAATCTTTCGGGTAATTGCTGGATGAATCGCTTTTGTCGGTTCTCTTTTGTGAATGTTTGGTGAAGTAAAAGGTAGAGCTGAGTAGCTTGTGTCTCCAGTAACTGAGCAAATAATTGGTCGAATGACAGGTGTTTTAGTAGCGGCGCTGTTGTTGTAGGGATTCGTCCATGTTCAAGAAAATATTCGATGGTTTGAATCAGATTGTAGGTTTTGTTTTCTTTTGGAGAGGCTTCCTTGGGGAGAAGGATTGCTGCTGTTGATGTGCTTGTTTTCCCTTTTGGCAGGCTTCTCTCGGTGACTAAAGCGAAGGTTTCACTGGCTTCTTTTTTTGTAATGGTATTTTTTTGAAGAAGTTGGCTGGTGATGTGTTGATTGAAGTTTTGAGGGCTGAATTGGGTGTGTTTTTGCAGGAAAAAACTAAGGGTATTTGTTTGGAGTTGTTGTTCTAATTTTGATTTTCGACTGCTTTTGAAATCGTATATTTTGTCGAGGTTGTTGAAATAGGTATTGACAAAAGAGGCTTCTTCTTGGACCAATAAGTTGGATAAACGTGCAACGGTTTTTTCAGAAAATTGGTGAACAATTCTTTGGCTGATTTGATGCGGACTGTTGATTAATTGGAGAAAGCGGATTAACTGTTGCGGTTTTTGGTCTAAAAACGCACTGAAAATATCTTCGAGTGAATCTTTGGTGTGGATGTGACTTGAATCGGGCAGTCGACCTGTTTTCAGAAAAAATCGCAGTATTTCGAACTGACTGTGAATACTTTGAGTAGCTTGAACGCTTGGGTCTTTTTGGAGATTTGGGGCCTTTTTTGTTGAATCACGGAAGATGGATTTGGTTTCTTTTTTGCGGAATCCAAATCGTTCGGTGGTTTTTGTTTTCAAATCACTTTTGAAGATACTCAGTGTGAATAGGTTCTTGCTTTCGAAGATGTGTTGGAGGGTAAAGGTGTATAATTGGTTTTTGAAGGCTGTTTGGGTGACTGTGGATTTTCTGTAATTTTGAAATTCTTGTTGGATTTTATTGATGTGGGTATTTACCGAAAGTGCATATTTTGGGATTAGTATTCTGATGATTTTTTCGAGGATACTATTGGAAAATTGATAGCTCAATCGCTGTTGGACTCCCTTTTGAGAACCAAGTTTTTGGAGCAAATGGGCGGTTTCTCTTGGTCTTTCGGCGATGAGTTGGTGAAAAATTTCTTCGATGCTTTCATTTTTTGCTTTGTGCCACCAAGGCAATGCGCCATTTTGGAGGTAAAAGTCAAGAAGTTCGAGGCTGGATTGAGAAGAGGTGGTGATGCTTACCCCTTGTTTGTCGGACGATAATTCAGCATTGGTGATGATTTCGGATAGCGCTAATGGGAGTTTTTCTGTCAGCTTGAGAATGAAGTCATTTTCTAAGTCGTATAGGCTAATTTTACCCAAGTCGAGTTCCAGTTTGTCTATGCGAATCAGTTGGTTAGGGTTGGAGTGGGCATCCAGTATTTTCTCTATAATTTGCACTAATTTGTTGCGAAACACGGAACTGATTCTATCTTGTACCGCAACAGCCTCCTCCTCATTGCCCATCCTAATCTCAAAAATTTGTTTTTGAATGACGTGTTTCATAGGCGGCTATTTGCTGTCTTTGAATTGCCGTACAAAATCTATCAACTTGAAGGCTAAGTTGTCAAGATGGGGTTGTTGAGGTGGGAATTTTTGTTTTTCGTCCAGCCAGTCGTGGTAGATTTCTTCAAATACTCTCATGTCTTTGGTATCTAACCAATAGTAATTGATGGAAATGTGTGCAGGTGCATTCAATGCAAAAATACGATTCAAGAAGCCCCTAAACTCAGAATTTTGGAAACGTGCAGGCCAAGAAGGGAGAATGACACTGATAGAAAAGGAGTAGAAATCACTGGTCAAATCTTGTCCCTTTTTGGGTTCGGCAAAAAATTCAATCCGTGTTCGTATTTGTATCGTTTCGTTTTTTAGGTACAAAATATAGTCTATGACTTCTTGGATTTTACGCTCGGCTGATTCGTATAAAATAAATTCTTTGTCAATTCGGGCTGCTTCTTTGCCAGAACTGTCTTTTAGCATCACCACCAAACGCCCTTTTTCGTTTTCGATAATCGTATAGTTGTCTATATCGACTCCAATCTCTGAGATTTTTTCACTCAAAAACTGTTGTGTCGACATGTCTGCAAACTCATAGCTTTTGAGTAGAATATCGTTTTCTTCGTCAATGAGATTGAAGCCAAATCGGTCTGGTGCTGTAGGTCGAAGTAAGATGTGTTCGAGTAAGTAGAAATTTTCACTTTCCTCATTGATTTTCTTTAGATAAGCGACCATTTTAGCAATCCCTTTTTCACAAATGGTTTCATCTGCTCCTCTAAATACCTCTGTTTCTTCCTTGGTTTGTGGATTGGTGTAAATCACCGAAACCGTATCATTTTCGACTTTGCGGATATCGTAGTTTTTTTCAAAAATTCCGTAGCGAAGTACCTCTTTGAAAACTTCCTTGTTTTTTGAAGAAAATGAAAAATTGATTTTGGTTTTTGGGGAAGCATTTTCTTCCTCTTGAGTTTCTGTAGAGTCACTTTCTATTTCTGGCTCTTCATTGAGTCCTTCAGTTTCCTCCTGGGTTTCTAATGTTTCCGATTCTACTCCTGTGCCTCGTCTGACTTTAACGGTCTCAGGATCAATTGTCCCGCCAATATCTCTGTCTTTGTAGTCTTGAATACCGAGTAATAAACTCACTCGTTTTTTTAGCCCTGAGACGTTTTGGGTTTCGATGGAATCTTGGGTAAAATTGAAGCCCTGCCCTCGATTTTTGCCTATATCAATGTAATTTTGCAGGAATTTGATTTTGGACTTAATGATATCCTCTTGTATTTTTTCTTGATTGTCATAAACATTTCGGTTGAGGATTGACAAAAATTCTCCCATGAAGGTTTCGCTGAATCGGGCGAGCAAATGATTGAGAAAGCGGTTGCGGCGGTCTAAGAAGGGATCGAGTTCTTGAATGATTTTTGCGATATTGGCTGCAAAATTTTCAGGTCGAATGTTTCGTAGTAAAGGGGCGATTCGGGGAATGCTCAGTGGAGCTTGTGAATAGTAGCTTTTGTGGACATCTTCTTTGAGTGAAAATAGGTTTTGAACATTGGTAAGTTGTGACAAATAGTTGGCGATGATTTGTTCAAACAACATCAGAAACCCTTTTAGCTGCTTGACCTGAGCTTTTCTCTCTTGACTATTGGAGAAGGCAATCCCTGTTTCGCTGATCCCATATACTTGTGGAAAATCGTTTTGAAGGGATTCATATTTTTCAAGCCCTTCAATCTTTTGGTTGGCCACACTATGAATGGTATCCAACTGTAAATCAAGTTTATAGGTTTGTTGAAAATCATTTACAAAACCACTATACAACTGTTCAGTTGTTTCAAAGTCAATGTTGTACTCCAATCCACCTTTGAAGATTTTGATGGGATATTTTCTATCAGAGGTAACCTCCGCATCCATCTTCAAAACGGGTAATTTATTGTCATCCATGAGTATCAATCCCCCATAGATTTGTGAACCTCCTTGATAGACCACTACATCTCTGACGCTTCTAACTCCTTCAATATTTGTGATGAGTTTGATGAGTTTGGAGACATGAATTTCAGAAGTTTTGGTTTGAAAGTCTTCTGATTTGAGGAATCCATGTACTGCCAATGGTCCCGTAAAAATATCGTTCAAATCGTAGCCTTCTTCCAATAAGTCTTCCAGGCTATGTTTTTGAATGGGACAAATCAATGCCCACTCCAATTCAAATCTAACCTTTGCCAAAACAGTTTCTCCTAACACATCAGGGCTGATGTCTATTCGTGCAGAGATGGTAATCGCTTCGTTCTCTAATATTTCGATGCTCCCAAAGTCTTCACACAGATTGCGATTGCAGTTTAGAATGCTCCTCACTTTGGATTTGACAGCTTCAATATCTTCGTTTTGATAGGTGTCAATATCTGGGTCAATGTCTATTTGTAGCAATACCTTGTAGAGACCTTTGATTCCCAATAGACTGTCTTTGATGGGTTCAAACCAAGCATTTTTCACCTCTGGTATTTGGTCAATAATAAGTCGGCGATAGTCATTGATGGTCAGCGGATGGCAGGGTAAAATTTCGGAAGCAGTATAGAATGTGTGGTCGTCATCGTCGTGGGAGATTTGTGTGTGTAGGATGTCTTCAATCTTGAATTCGGTTCGAAACCCAAGATCAGTGAGGGTATAACAAAGCTGCTCCAATATGGTGATACCTGGATCATGTAGGTTGTAATCTGTCCACACCTTACCAGATAATTCCTGAACCCTTTTGATTGCTTCTAAGCGTAAGGAATCATAGTCCAAGCTTTTTTGAGTAAAGTCATCTTTCGATATGGTGACTGGTTTTTGCACAAAGTGTAGTTTTGGTATTGAGTTGCAAGTTTTTAATTAAAAAGCTCATTCACCTTCTGCTAGTTGAGCATTCGTTTGTTCATTGAGTTTTCCAATTAGTTCATAGACCTCTCGAAAGGGTTCATTGCCCAATGCTTTGAAAATCAAATTGAGTTCGTCAAGAGTAAGGTTTATCGTGACTTCTTTCATCGCTTCAAAATGTTTGTTTGCCAATTGTAAATACTTAAATTTCCATTCATTTCTAAGGAACGCTACAAAAATAAATTTACATTTTTTAGAGCTGAACATCCCCCAACCCCCTTCAAAGGGGGAATAAAGAGTGTAAATTTATTTCTTCCGCATT
>JBGCDY010001097.1:0-6706 GCA_045105835.1 Chitinophagales bacterium | reverse complement strand
CTTCCGCTACCACATAAATATTCTCCTCTTCTCCTAAGAGTGATATAATCCCATCACGAATCATTTTGTGGTCATCTGCTACAATTACTTTTATCATTGGGCGTTGTGTTTTGAAGTTTGTGACGTAAGCAAAAAAAAAAGTAACAGAATAGGAAGGTTTAAAGTACAAATGCAATGCTAATAAAATAAATTTTTACTTATATATTTTTTAAAACTATTTCCTCAACGGTATTTCAACTGTGGCGAGGACTCCCTCTCCCATTCCAGAATCGATGGTAAAAAAACCTCCCAGCGATTTGGTACGTGTATTGATGTTTCGCCAGCCTATCCCCTTCTTCTTCTCCTTAATCAGCTGTTTGTCAAACCCAACGCCATCATCCTCTACCATCAATACAATGCTTCCAGTATGCTCAATTAGTTGAATCATTATGCTGTCAGCCTTGGCATATTTCAGGGCATTGTTGAGCAATTCTTGTCCAATACGGTAGAGGCCCAATTCAATGTTTTTGTCAAGGCGGTCATTAACATTCGTAGAATAAAAATTTATTTCTGATTTTGCCACCTCGTTTGTAGTATCGCATAAATTCTCCAAAGCAGTCACCACACCAAAATCTTCTACCGCCGAAGGCATCAAGGCATGAGAGATTCCCCTAATGTCTTGTGCAATTGTTTTGGAGAGTTCTCGAAGAATAGAGCAGTGAAAAATGAAGTCAGGCGTTTTTTCTTTGATAATTTCCTCCAAAGACTCAATGTGCATGGTCAATGAAGAAAAAAGCGGCCCAAGCCCATCGTGTATTTCTTGTGCAATTCTCTTTCTTTCTTGTTCCTGGCCTTCTAATGTAGCATGTAAAGCCTTTTTTTCAATGGTTTTGATTTTGCTAACATCCTCAATAAAAATAACAAAAGTATCTTCTATCCAATTTCCCCGAAACTTCAAAGATTTTGCTCCAAAGTCGTGGGCCATAAAATCAAAACGCACCAATTTATTTTTCAGCACGTTTTCTAAATCCTCACAACAATCAGGGATTGAAGCAAGTAAGTCAAATATATTTTCCTCTATCAAAGTTGTCATTTCATGCGAAATATTCAACAAGCCTACAGCCTTTTGGTTCAACCTCAAAACCTCACCTCTTACATTTACTGCAATGACCCCCAAAGGAGTAATTTCTATAAACGCATCTAAAAAATCTTGTTTGTCTGTCATTTTATGATTCAAGAAGTATTCAATTCAAAGAAGGATATTCGGGAAAGTGGGATATGATGCGAAAATGGTCATCATTCGTATCACGTAAGACTTCACGCCACAGGTCTTTTGAGCCAGAACTAAAGACATATTTTGATTCACTTGGCACTACAATCCAAGAGTTTGTACCCATTTCTTCTGCCAATTGTCCTGCTTCCCAGCCTGAATAGCCTACATAAAAACGGATAAATCGAGGGTCAATTTTTCGGGTGTTGAGGTGGCTTTTGACCTGTTCAAAGTCTCCTCCCATATAGATGCCTTCGGCTATTTTGACACTCCCATCAATTAGTTCGGGGTAATCATGCAAATAATACAGGGAATTTTCTCCAACAGGGCCGCCGTAGTATAAAGGAACATCAAAGCCTTCAAGGTCATGTACAAGGCTTGACAAATTCTCTTCCATTTTTCGGTTGACAACCAAGCCAAAAGTTCCTTTTTCTTCATCGTGTTCACAAAGAAGCACAACGGTTCTATCAAACTCTGGGCAGTTCATAAAAGGTTCTGCCAACATGAATCTCCCTGTTTTAGGCTTTTTATTTGATAACACTATATTGCAATTTTGTTGGTAATATAAAAATAAAACAACGAATCAAAGTAAAAATAACAATTAAAATAAAATGCACAATTGATATGCAGTCAGTTCTAAAATTTTAATTGTAAAAAAAACGGTATTCATTATTTTATATTCTCGAATTTAAAGTTTTTATGCCAATCAACCTATCGTATCTCGCACCAAATTTACGGTGATAAACCAAAATAATATAATCATTTTCGGTCTTGTAATAATTTCCTTCAAAAGGAGCCGCTTTTGGTCTAAGATTCCCATCTTCCAATAACACATATTGATAGTTGTAAAAACCTTGTTTCAGATAAAGACAAGCCTGATATGCTTTTTGTTCATAATTGTATTTCATTTGATAACGAGGCATTACCTCCCAATCTGTAAAACCTCCAAAAACATAAATGTTTCCATCCGTCAAAGGTTCTTCAAAGGGTAACTTGAAATGCACGAATGCATAATCTGCATCCAAATAATTAAACAAACCATCTCGCATCCCAATCTGATACCGCCCATTGAAGTCCAGGTAGTTGATTCTTAACCGAATACCATCACGAGTACGAACTTCATCCGTTTTCAAGTACACATGTTTTTCACGCAACCTCTTGTCCTCCTCCAAGCTTTCTATCCTTTCGGTTCGATAACGCATACTCCGAAAATCAGCATATCGAAACTCATTTCCCGCTTCAAATAAATTCCTATTTGAGAAATTGTATATCAATTCATCTACGTGCATGAAAGTAGGCTTCAAGCCCATCAAAGCATTGTCCCACCGACCATTCTGCAATACCACCACATCCAATTCTGCAATAGGATTGACGATATTCAAGCCCTCATATACCACACTAAAATCAAGCCTTTGGTGTGTTGTCAATACAGCAGTCAAGGTAGGGTTCAAAAAACGTCCTTTTATGCTGATATAATTCTCATACACCACCATTCGCCTCGTCAAAACCAAATCTTCTTCATCACCACTTTTGTAGACCTTCAATAAATAATTGCCCGATTTGGTGATGCCCATGCTCTCATTCGGAATCATCAACCTGTATTGCGTATAAGGTTGAAAAGTATTGAGTGAAAATCGGTAGTCCGAAATATCTTGTTCTATAAAGCCATCCACATAATCAAAAGGATCTAAGCTAGAAGGAGTCCAATCCGAATTACAAAGTATCAACTGATAACTGTAATAATTTGCCTCCTCACCCAATTCATCAAAAGTAAGCGCCAATTGTAACCCACCAGACAAAGGAATAATAGCAGGTGTTAGACTTTGGTCTTTCACATGAAACAATACAGTACGAATGTTCTCCTTATAAACAGCATCTTCATACTTCAAAACATTGGGATAGTAATAGTCAATACTACTCGAATCAGCAGGTATTTGTGCAACCAATAAGCTTGTCCAAAACAATACGATTGTCAAACAAAAAAAATGAGTAAAGGTGATTTTATTACTAAAAAATAAGCGCATCATGGAAAGTTTGTTTAACCATTATTGAAACTCCTAATTTTGTGGATTTATTATGATTTGATACTCTGCAAAAAGAATCAATTTGATATAAGGCAAACTAAAATATTAAATTGAGCATTTTTGAAATTCAATGTGTTTACCAGCAAGCATTTGTTTGAGCTTTGAATTTGCCTAATTGTTTTCCTCCACCTTCGTGACCATCAAATTATCTTCACACTCCAACAACAAATCCAATAGTGTTTTTTGGAAAATAGGATGGACAAAATCAGGAGTAAGCTCACAAAGTGGGACTAAGGTAAATCGCCGCAAATGCAAACGAGCGTGAGGAATGGTCAAGCCAGGAACTTCAATAACCTGGTTTTCATAAAACAAAATATCAATATCCATTGTCCTTGCGCCCCATTTCTGAATCCGTTTTCGCTCCAATTCTTCTTCAATAGTATGAATAACACCCAGTAAATCTAATGGCTCAAGCCCTGTCAAAACAACAATGACCTGATTCAAAAAATCAGGCTGGTCTTCTACACCCCAAGCAACAGTCTCATAAATAGAAGATATTTCTTGGACTTCACCAATTTTTTGACCTATCAAAATCCTTGCTTTTTCTAGGTTCAAAAAACGTGCCTCCAAGTTGCCTCCAATCAGTAGATATACTTTGTTCATGCCCCAAAGATGCAAAAATGTTTCAAATCGTTAAAAAAGCATAAATTTGTCTCTTAAACTTGCAAAGTATTGAACTTTTTGGTTTGATATGGACTTCACATCATTGAAGATAGTGATTTTCGAAAAGTTCATTTTTATCATTCACTATTAGGAATGCGGAAAAATAAATTTACAACCTTCACTCCCCTTTTGGAAGGGGTTGGGGTAGGTTCAGCTAAAAAATGTAAATTTATCTTTGTAGTATTCCTTAATTAGGATTCATTCAAAATAACTTACATCCTTTATTTCACACAACACTGATTGTAAGCTATCTTTTTGATTTTAATTCCCATTCATTAGTGAAACGTTCAAAACAATTTAGACCGAAAAACTTTAATCAATTCTAATCAAAATTTTTTTGCGTTTGAATTTGAGTTTTCACTTAACTTACAGACCATCAATAAATAAAAAACGATCAATGAAACAATTTTTGAAATTTGTATTGGCTACCATCGTCGGCTTATTTTTGACTTTTTTATTATTCATACTCATTGGGAGCGCAATTGTCAGCACTGCAACTGACACAGAAGGAGCTGCAGTACAGCCCAACAGTGTATTGAAAGCAAAATTCAATACCACACTTCCAGAACAAGGTCAGCCCTCCGCGGTCAATTCTTTTGACCCAAAATCATTTATTCCCAAACAACAAATGGGCTTAAACGATGTATTGAGCAGCATCCGAATTGCCAAAGAAGATGACAATATCAAAGGTATGTATTTAGAACTCAGTGGCACTCCAAATGGTCTTGCCACAACTTCTGAAATACGAGAAGCCATTGAAGACTTCAAAGAATCGGGCAAGTTCGTTCTTACCTACGGCGAAACCATGACTCAAAAAGCCTACTACTTGGCATCTATTGCAGACCAAATTTACCTAAACCCTGCGGGAGTTATTTCCCTAAAAGGTTACCACAGCGAATCCATGTTCCTCAAAAACATGCTCGATAAGTGGGAAATCGAACCTCAAATATTCTATGCAGGTAAATACAAAAGCGCAACAGAGCCACTTCGCAGAACAAATATGAGTGAACCCAACCGAAAACAAGTAGAAACTTTTCTCCTTGCATTCCAAGAGGATTATCTTCAAAAAGTGGCAACTTCTCGAAGCATGAGTCCACAAAAATTGGAACAAATCATGAATGAACTCTTGGTTCGCAACGCAAAGGATGCAAAAGAACAAGGTATTGCGGATGAGCTTTTGTACGAAGATCAAGTGTTTGATGAAATCAAAAAGAAATTGGGCTTAGATGAGGAAGACAAAATCAACTTTGTGGATTTAGGAGACTATGCCAATGCGGGCAATCTCCCAAAGAAGAAAAAATTGGCGAAAGAAAAAATTGCAGTAGTCTATGCACAAGGAGGTATTGTGAGTGGCGAAGGTAGTATGGAACAAATTGGCTCTGAAAAGTATGCCAAAATCATCCGCAAAATTCGCAAAAATGAGGATGTAAAAGCGATTGTCCTTCGCATCAACTCTGGTGGTGGTAGCGCATTGGCTTCCGAAATCATTTGGAGAGAGTTAGAAATGGCTAAGGAACAGGGAATTGCAGTCGTCGCTTCAATGGGTGACGTAGCAGCATCAGGTGGTTATTACATCCCTGTTGCAGCAGATACCATTGTGGCGCACGAAAACACCATCACAGGTTCAATCGGTGTATTTGGAGTATTGATGAATGCAAGTGGCTTTTTTGAAAACACAATGGGGCTTACTTTTGACCGAGTAAAAACCACACAATTTTCTGACTTTCCCACTTCGCCTTTCCTCAGTCGTTCGCTAAACGATGCCGAAAAAGCTGTCTTCACACAAGGAATTGATGAGATTTATACCAACTTCAAACAAAGAGTAGCCGACGGTCGAAATACCGATACCATGACCGTTGAGACCTATGCACAAGGGCGTGTTTGGACAGGAAAACAAGCCTTAGAATTGGGTTTGGTAGATGTATTGGGTTCTTTCCAAGATGCCATTGACATCGCCGCAGATATGGCAGGTTTGGAGAACTACCGATTGGCAGAATATCCTCGCCAAAAAGACCCTATTCAAGCCATATTGGATGATTTTATGCAGACAAGGGCACAAGCTTCTATCAAGGAAGAATTGGGGCCTTTCTACCGTCACTACCAACAATTGAAGGAATTCCAAAACATGGAAGCTATACAAATGCGCATTCCATTTGATTTTAAGGTAGAATAATCATTTATTGAAATTCAAGTGTATTGAATCAAAAAGAGGCGTATCTTGATAGATCCGCCTCTTTTTTATAGTTTTTAATTGAAGAAAGTAAGTACTTCTACATAATTTGAAGTCCCACTTCCCACTTCCCACTTACTTCAAAAACCGATAAGTATACTTCAACAAAAACACATTTCTTGCACCTACATCAAACAAATTATTGGTCAAACTACTGAAGCTTCTATCCTGCAATGTTGGCGAATCACCTCGGTTTTGAGACCAAACCAAAAAGAGCGTAGAGCCAGGCGTATATTCCCACCGAGCCACAAAATTGGAGCGAAATTGAAGGTAATTAAAGTCAGGGCTGTCAAAACTGTAATCCGTCGTGCCATCCAAATCTTCGTCTACAGAATACTCTTCGTCTTCCGAATTGAAGCTGATTTCGGCAGGCGAAAAACTGTAGAATCTATCATCCAATTTTCTTGCTAAATTGTCTGTAATACGTTTGAAGTCTGTATATTCTCCTGTCGAAATAAAAGGCTGTCCCCAAAACTGCAA
>JBGCDY010001096.1:0-10173 GCA_045105835.1 Chitinophagales bacterium | reverse complement strand
TACAGGGCCTGTTTCTGCACCATCAATCGTGATTGTACCTCCACTTTTGACTTCAAGTGTACCACCATTTTGGATTTCTAAAAAATTGACCACACTTGCAGGTCCAGTTTTTTTGGCTGCAAGAGCCAGTCCTTCAATTTTGGAGATAGTAATGTCCCCACTATTTTCTACTGTCCCCGATTGTATTTGGATGCCAATGGTTTCGACAATAATATCTGCAATCCCTGAATGGTCTATCGTTCCATTATTGACGATGCCCTTGCTCAGTCCGCTCATATTGATGACTTCAATAGTCGTGTTGGTTTCGGAGGTCAAAGTGCCACCTGTTTGGACATCAATACCAGTATCGTCATTGACGATGTTTATTTTTGCTACAGGCCCCACATCTGCTCCATCAACGGTGACGCTTCCACCAGAGTTGATTTCGAGTGTGCCACCATTTTGGATTTCCAAGAAATTGACCACACTTGCGCCACCTGTGCCTGCTTTCTTCAATACCAGACCTTCTGGTTTTGAAATATCGACACTGCCATCATTGATAAAACTGTTGGAAACAATGACTCCTACATCTTCAGCCGTTACTGTCATTTCGCCACTGTGTTCGATTTCTCCCGCATCTTCAATTCCTGTTCCTGATATATTGATGACCTCTATGGTACTGGTAGCTTCCGAAAGCAGTGTACCTCCATTGAAGATTTTGATTCCAGTATCTCCATCCGAAAAACCTATTTTTTTGCTGGCAAGTACTATTGATGATGTTCCATCAATTAGCAAATTGCCGCCTGCCTTGATTTCGAGCGTTCCCCCATTTTGGATTTCTAAGAAATTGACGACACTGATAATGCCTGTTTTTTCGGGAAGAAGCCCTTCGGTGATTTCGATTAAGCCCTCATCATTCACAATACCTGTTACGCCCACGTTCATTCCTACATTTGCAGAAACAATGAATAAATCGCCATTGACATTCAATGTTCCATCCACATTTACGCCTGTTATTGGAGCATTGTTCACATTGACAGTTGCGCCTGAATTGATGTTTAGGATTGCGCCTGCTTCAATGTCAATACCTGTGGTGCTGATATTTATGACAGTTAAATCTGCTCCGTCTGATAGACTTAATGTACTTGCATTTTCTACTACAAGCGAGATTATGTTGTTCAAAGTAGTAGTGATGACGGGGTAATTGGTCGCTGGAGTGATTTCTGGAATGATGATGTTTTGGAGGTTTGGAATCATTCCCAAACTCCAATTGGAAGGGGTTTCCCAGTTTGTGTCGTTATTGCAGCCTGTCCAGACATTGGTGAGTGTATCACTGAGGATTCTGCCTGTATTAGCAAATGTGCCTGCTGTAATGAATGGGGTTGCCATTCCTTTGTTGTATAGAATGCCTGTATTGTTGAAGACTGCCTCTGTGACTATGTTTTGGTGGCTGGTGACTGTGTTTGAATGCAGGATGCCGTTGTTGGTAAATGTACCTGCATTTTCAATAATTTCTTCTAATTCAAATACAGCACAGGCTTGATTGGAGAAAGTGCCATTGTTGGCAAAATTTCCGCCAAGCAATGCTATTGTTCCATTGTTTGTGAGACTTCCATTGTTGGTCAATCCGTCTTCTACCGTAAAACTACTATTTGAAGCAATGTCTAAACTGGCGTTTAGGTCTATTGTGATTGAGTAAACTTCAATGTCGGTATCAATGATGGGGTAGTTTGTTAATGGGGCAATATCTGCTATCGCAACGTCATCAGTTGTGAGAGGGATAAGACCTGTATTCCAATTATCGGGGTCGTTCCAGTCTGTATTTGCAGGAGAACTAGCACCTGTCCATATTTGAGTACAGCTCTCTATTTCTACTTCAATACTTGTAAAGAAGGCACAACTGGCAGACGTATCTTCAATAATGATGTCGAGAATGTGTGTACCTACTCCAATGGCACTGTTGTCGGGTGTAAAGGTATTGGTGGTAGAGTTGTAGGTTCCTCCAATACTTTCAGATACTGAATGAAACCAATCTTCATCAACGACTAAACTGCTGCCTCCATCAATCAAAGCATTGGAAATACTGCTACCAAAACATCCTGTGATTGGAAGTATGATAATGCTGTTGTTGGTAATATCTGCCCCCTCATTGAAGGAGTCGAATGAATCATTGATGACTCCATTGTTGGTGAATGTGCCTGTGATGGTATTTGTGCCATTGAAGGTGGTGGTCAATAAACCATTGTTTGAGAAATTGTTGGAGCTGGTTATTTGCCCTGTTAGGGTCATTTCTGCACACGAATTATTGTTAAAAGTACCCGTGTTGTTGATATCGTTGTTGGTTGAGTTACTGACGTTGAGTACTCCTGAATTGGTGATTGTTCCTTGGTTTTCGATACCATTCTCATTGGAGTTGTCAATAGTGAGTTCTCCCACCAAATCTATGCTTAGTGCAGCACCATTTTCGACTTCTATAGATTGAGCTACATTTCCAGCAGTATAAATGTTTGGAGAGTTGGAGCCACCAGTGATATCTGTGATGATTACATCGTAGTTGGCTTGAGGTTCTTCTTCTGAGGACCAGTTTTCGGCAGTATCCCAATCTGAATCTCCTGCACATCCTGTCCAAATGTTGGTTGTGCTGTTGGGTTGACTATCAGGAAGCGTGTTGCCATTGTCGGTGAATGTACCTCCTGGACTGTCAAAAATGTTGTTGGGGTCGAAGGTGATGCCTGTTTCGCTTTGAAGGAAAGTACCTGTATTGTCAAAACTTGTACCGTTGGCATGGATGATTCCATCATTTTCAATTGTTCCTTCATTTTGTAGGATTCCATCGAATTCAATGCTTGCACATGGAAGGTTGGAAAATAGACCTGTTCCTGCTTCATTCAAAATGCTTGTCAGAACAAGCAATTTTTTATCAGGACTTAACTCGCTGATGACAATTGAGCCACTGTTGGAAATCTCACCAGATCCTGTTCGTAAAATTCCATTTTCTCCTGCATTGTTGATGTCGAGTATTGCGCCTTCATTATTGGAGAAGCTACTGTTTGCGGTGACTCTCAATCCATCATTGAAAGAATCTAAGATGTATATTTGACCATCATTGTTGTTGAAGGTAGCATCAGAAGCCATTTGGATTCCATGATTCCCACTACTGGTAATAGAAATTACGCCTGCATTGTTGATCGTTCCCTTCAATATTTCCAAAGCCGTTGCGTCAGAATTGAGGATACTTAGTGTTCCTGTAGAATTGACTGTCAAAGAGCCATCTGTCATGGTGATGGATTTGATAGTGCCTATATCGGAATCAATGACGGGGTAATTGGTTGTTGAGATGCTGCCAATGAATACCTTGTCATTGGTAGAAGGTACTGTATTGGGATGCCAATTCAGTGAATTATTCCAGTCAGTATCGTCATTGCAGCCTGTCCAAATACTGGTATTGCTACTACTAACCAATGTTTGTCCATTGTCGCTGAATACTCCATCATTGAAGAATGGTGTGGAATTTCCTAAGTTGTAGAGCATGCCATTGTTGGTGAAATTGGCACTTGTAAGCGTGTTTTCGTGACTTGTAGTAGTATTTGAAGTTAGGACACCATTGTTGGTAATAGTGTTTGAATTGTTGATAACTTCGGTTATTTCAAATGTTGCACAAGTTTCGTTGGTGAAAGTGCCGTTGTTGTCGAAGTTGCCGCCATCTAAGTTGAATATGCCATTGTTGGTAATGGTTCCGTCGTTGGTGATACCGTTTGCGACAGAGAAATCTCCATCTATGGCTATTTCAATGCTGGCATTCAAATCTATCGCTAATGAATCAATTTCTATTGCTGTTTCGATAATGGGGTAGTTGGTTAGCGGGTTGATGTCTGTAATCAGAACGCTATCTGTAGAAGTGGGTACAAGACCTATACTCCAGTTAGTGGGGTCGTTCCAATCTGTATTTGGAGGAGAACTTGCTCCTGTCCATGTTTGTATGCAATTTTCTATTTCTACCTCGATACTTGTAATGATATTACATGAAGCAGCTACATCTTCAATAACAAGGTCGAGTGTGTGTGTGCCTACTCCAATGGAGGTATTGTCAGGCGTAAAGGTATTGTTTGCGGAATTGTATGTTCCTCCAACGCTTGCCGATACTTTATGATCCCAATCTATATCTACAACTAAGTTGGAGTTTTCGCCCAGTAAAGCATCCGAAATGCTTGCTCCTAAACATCCTATAATAGGCAGGATGATGATACCATTGTTGACAATGTCTGTGCCTTGATTGAAGGAATCAAACGAATCGTTGATTACACCATTGTTGGTAAAGGTGCTTGAAATAGTATTTAAGCCATTGAAGGTAGTGCTTAGTAATCCACCATTTGTAAAATTGTTGGTGCTGTTGATTTGCCCTGTTAGGTTTGTTTCTGCACATGAACTATTGGTAAAACTACCCGTATTATTGATGTCGTTGTTGGTTGAATTATCAATGTTGAGTATTCCATCTATATAGGTTGTTCCTTGGTTTTCCAACCCATCTCCAGTTGCATTGTCAATGTTTAGAGTACCAAATGAAAGTACATCTAATGTACTCAATGCTTGGGTGAGTATTCCAAATCCCCCATCTACGGTCAATTCACCTGTTGAAGAGATGGTAAGAGTGCTGTATTCTGATATTTCTACTGATTGAGCAACATTTCCAGTAGTATAAACATTTGGCGAATTGGAGCCACCAGTGATGTCTGTGATGATTACATCGTAGTTGGCTTGAGGTTCTTCTTCTAAGGACCAGTTTTCGGCAGTATCCCAATCTGAATCTTCTGCACATCCCGTCCAAATGTTGGTGTTGCTGTTGGCTTGACTATCAGGAAGCGTGTTGCCATTGTCGGTGAATGTGCCTCCTGGACTGTCAAAAATATTGTTGGGGTCGAAGATAATCCCTGTTTCGCTTTGAAGGAAAGTGCCTGTATTTATAAAAAGGCTTCCGTTGGCATGGATAATGCCGTCATTCTCAATTGTAGCATTGTTTTCTAAAACATCATCGAAGGTAATGCTGGCACATGAATAGTTGTAAATGCCTCCAGCCCCTGCTGTTACTAAGATACTGGTAGTAGTAGGCAGAAGTAGTTTTTTTTCAGGTGTCGATTGATATATGTAAATATCACCACTGTTGAATACATTACTTTCTACATGTCGAGTTAGTCCATTTTCACCAGCACCACTAATTGTTGTTGTTGCACCATTGTCATTGAAGAATTCTCCTCCTGAAATGACAATTAGACCCTCTTCAACTGGATCTGTGATAAAAATTCTTCCTCCATCATTGTTGTTCAATGTCGCATCAAAGGCAAGTTGAATACCATCTGTACCACTATTGGACAGGTAAATGTCGCCATTGTTTTCGATTGTTACAGTACTGGGTGAACCGAAACCATTGATACCTCGTTTAGTTGTCGAGTTGATGAATATCGAGCCATTGTTGGTGATTGTTCCCTTAGAAATGTTGATGCCATGGAGACCAGAGTTGCTAATATTAATAGTTCCATCTACAGTAAGCGTGAGTGAGCCATCTGTCATTGTGATGGATTTGACGGAACCAACATCTGTGTCTATAACTGGATAATTGGTGGCTGTCATATCGCCAATAAATACATCGTCATTGATAGTCGGAACAAAGTAAGGACACCAGTTTGAAGGAGTATTCCAGTCTGTATCTGTTGCTCCTGTCCAAGATGCGGTTGTTGATTCTACATTGCAGCTTTCCGATGCTTCGTAAGCTCCCATGTCCAAGGTGGAAAGTTGGACTCGGATGTTTTGAGCCAAGTCAATGTCTATTATTTCAGTATCGTTTCCATCATCGTCTACGTCTGTAACATCTGTTTGAAGGCTTCCCGTGTTTCCTGTATTAATGGCAGGTGAGGTGATTTGGAGAGTGAAATCTCCTGCTGTTGTGGGAGAATCTGTGGGGTTTATTGGAGTGGTAAATAATGGGTCAGCACCAATATTGGTAGAGCCATTTCCTGTCCAACCTCCTTCAACACAAGAGAAACTAACTGTAGCATTGGGATCGGTAGATATTTGGGCAAACTCATTTTGAAGTCCAGCTACTTCATTGTCCCAAAAAATCGAATTGACTGCATTAAGACTTGTTTCATCAATATAAACTCCATGCCCTTTGTTTCCTGCAATGGTGGAGTTGTCTAAATCCAAAATTTCCGTAGAAGAACTACCATTGTGACTGATTCCTCCTCCATCGTTTCCAGTAATCAAGGTATTGATAATGGACAAACTACTACCACGATTGTTTATAGCATAACTTCCTGAATTGGCACTAAAAATACAATTGACGATTTTTGTGTTGTCGTCTTTAAAATCACCATTGTACATTGCAGCACCATTATCTGATGCACTGTTGTATTCAAAAATGCAATTTTGAACAATGGCTTCGCCCAAATTGTAGAGTCCGCCACCATCATTTTGAAGGACTTCATTATCTGTTTCATTTGCATTCCCATCTGCAATGGTGAAACCGTCAATTTTTACGCTCACCAATTGCGTTGTCACAATGACTTGATAAGAGTTGTCACTGTTGTCGCCAATTGTGCCAATATCACCACTCAATAGGGTTTCGTACAATAGAAAATCTCTATCACTTCTAAGAGCTTCTGTTCCGTTGAAGCCTCCATAAAGTTCTACTCCATCGGGTAGATAGAATGAAATGCCCCTACTGATTGTAGAAGTGGGGTAATAAGTGCCTTCTGCTACCCATATTTCTTTTGGACATTCAGTTGCGGCTGTCAAAGCATCTTGCAGATCCAGATAGGCATCTGCCCAAGAAGTACCATCATCGTTTCCTGAAATAGCATCTTTATCTACATAGAGTATGCTTGGAGGTGGAGTACCTGGGGCATTTCCTGTATACAAACCTCCATTGTCAGTAAAGGTGGCTGCACCGACTAAGTTGATCGCACCTGTATTGATGATTTCACCGCTTGCATTGTTGGTGAGATCCGAAAAAATATTGATGATGTAATTGCAGGCATCATTGAAGAGATTGCCACTGTTGTCAATAGTTTGTGCATCCAAAGTTGATTCATTGCTGACTTCTGCTCCTGCTTCAATAGTCAATATATCGACTTCTGCGGGTGTCATTATGACGGGATAAAAGTTTTGCTCTGCGGGAATAATTGCATCTTTCGTATTGTCAGGCACACCCGTTGACCAGTTTGCTGCATTTGTCCAATTGATATTGGTATTGCAGGCATTCCAGACAGTCGTAATGTCGTCGGTTAATTCAAAACCATTGCTTGTTGGGTCATTGGTGAAAGTTCCTCCATTTAGATTGTAAATGACGGTTTCATTTTCGATTGTACCTTCATTTACTCCATTGAAGGTAGAGAATATAGCCCCATAATTGATAAAATAATTAGCATCTGTATTGTCAATCTCATTATTCACAGTCAGTGTTCCGCAGCGTGTTATTTCAAAAATGGAACTGTTAGTAACTGAACCATTCGTAGGTGAATTAGAGGTATTGATGTCTATATCTCCATCAATCAAAAAGTCTCCTTTATTGTCTATTCCTGACTCTCCTTGAGAGCCGTCAATATTGATTGTTCCATAATTGACAAATTCACCTTCCTCGGCATTAAAAAAACCATCATCTCCAGAATTGCTAATATTAATTTCTCCAGCATTAGAGGCATCAACACCTATATTTCGGAGCCCATCTAAAGCAGAATTGTCAATGTTTAATGTACCATCATTGGTAAGCGCTCCCAAAATGTGTACTCCATGTAAGTTAGAATTATTGACAGTTAATACACCTGTAGACTCTATTTCAAGAGAACTACCTATTTTAATGAGTACAGATTTGGCAGTATTTGCAGAACTGGTAATGCTTGGAAATATAGTTCCTGCAACGAGATTGCTTATCACCACATTGTATGTCGCATCAGGTTCTACATCTAAGCTCCAATTCTCTGCTGTATTCCAATCGCTTGTTTCGTCACAAGCTGTCCAAACAAGAGTGTTTAAGTTGTTGTAAAGAGTACCTGTTCCTGACGTGTTTAGACTTGCTCCTGTATCGGTTTTATAAATGATGGCATTGTTGGCGATTGTGCCAAAATTGTTGTCACTACCTGTGAGTATCAATATACCATCATTGTCAAAAAAAGTTCCTACTGTATTGTCAATGTGTCTGTTTAGGGTGAGTTTAGCACAAGAGGAATTGGTGAATTCACCTTCATTGTAAATCGCTCCGCCTTCTGGATTACTGCTCAATGATACTGTTAGTGTACCTAAGTTGGTGAAAGGGCCATAATTTTCTAAGCCACCGCCCGAAGGATCTCCATCAATCAGAAGATCTCCATTGTTGATGAAGGTGGTGAGAATGTCGTTGGTTAAACCAACACTATTAGAGGCTGAAATACTTATTGTTCCATTGTTAGTTGTTCCGCCAGTATTGTTAGAATTGGTGAACGCACGAAATCCTGATGTTTCAGTAATGGTAATGGTTCCATCAGAGGATATGACTACATCTCCTGAATTAAACAGCCCTTCATCCCCCGTATTGCTGATACTCAAAGAGCCATTCACGGTCAGTGTACCTTGATTGGAAAGGCCATCAGCAGTAGATAAGTTGATGGTCAAATCTGCATTGACTCCTATTTCTAAAGAAGAACCCGCCCCTATAATCGCAACGGATTTGACGGCATTTCCTGTTGAAGAAATGAGAGGGTAATTGGTCAAACCAGAAGGGATAATCACATCATCTGTTGATGTGGGTTCTAATCCTGTATCCCAATTACTTGCAGTATCCCAGTTGGTATCAGTACCTCCTGTCCAAGTAGATGCTTGGAGGGGCAAGGATGTAAAAATGAATAGAATGGAGAATGTAGTGAAAATAGCCTTCAAAAGCTTCTTTGACATGATTTTTATCTGTTTAAGTATCGGGAATATTTTTTGCTAACTTTTTCTTCTTACTCTATTAATATCTTACAGAACTAAAAGGTAAACATTTCAAAGTATAAGTGCCATACAAAGAACAATTACTAAGTTATTCTTTTAAAAATCTATGCTGACTCAAAATAGGGTGCGATTTCTACCAGTTTTTTTGAATAAAAAATTCGTATCTATTTATTTCAACTTTGTTTTTAGAATTATGACATCTGATAACTTTTCCACCGAAAACATTGTGCCATCTTTTCGATATTTAGTCCATGGACTATTAGCAACATAGAAAAGAGTGCCTTCTACAATGACTCCCAATGTGGGTTCATCAAAAGCAGGATGGTTGTGGTCAAGTATTTGAGAATGATAGAATGTCAGCTGGTTTTCGTCCATCTTATGACGCATTACCCGCATGGGGTTTACTCCATTTTGAATGGTAATCAAACTATTGTGATAGAAATAGAGTCCATCAATACCCTTCAAACTTACCTCTTTGGGAGGAATCATTTGCAATATTTGTCGACTTTCTAAATCTATCTTAAAAATACCATTTCGGTAATCAGCAACGAATAAACTGGAGGCAGGAATATCTAAAGTTATACCCTGTAAAGATACAAAATTAGGGTGACTTACATACTTCTCCAAACTATCTGATTTCATTTTTTTGTAATAAATGAAAGCTTGTTTGCTATCAGTCGCATACACATCCCCATTTGGATGTAAAACAAAGTCTCCCAACCAATGCGCCTCTTCTTCCTGCAATAAATACTTGCCCAACAGTTCACCACTATCCAAATCATACTTGAAAATCCCCGTATACCCCTCTTCCTTTTCTTCAAAATTAACCATCTGTGGTGCTGCCACACTTGTTGCCCAAAGCCATCGCCGAGACGTGTCTATTTTGATACCACTGACCGCCCAAAGTCCATTTTGTGCTTCCCGAACAAAGTCCTCTATAGTACCATCTTCATTTATCCGCACAATCTTGCGGAGGTGAAAACTGCTCAAATAAAAACTTTCTGTCAAAGGGTCATAGGCAATGGATTCTGGATGCAAGGTTTTTTGAGAAATCACAAAAGCGGTATCAGATTGGATAATCGGAATTTGAAGGCTGTCTAGGACTGCAAGTACTTCTTTGAAGCCATCGGAAGAACGAATATTGTCAAAATCCGCTTCGGTTCGGATTTGTTCTTTTGCATCAATCAACAATAATTTTTGCAAAATTTGAACGGCTTTCGTTTCTTTTTGGTTAAG
>JBGCDY010001095.1:0-3250 GCA_045105835.1 Chitinophagales bacterium | reverse complement strand
CATTCAATTGTAGCTAAAATATTGGGAATAGCCTTAGACAAAGTATTAAAAAACGATGAGGAACGCAAAAGATTCGTAGAGGATGCCCATATTTTCTTAATGAAGCAAAAACGCGAAACTAGGTTGGTATTATTTGGTTTTGCGAAAGACCCCAAAATCAAAGAGGAGGATGAATATTTACCTTTAGAAAACATCTATGTGCCACTGCGAACCAAAGTACCTTATCCCAAACATCATGAAAATATCGGAGATGTCGAACACCAAATGCAGAGGTACAGGAAAGAGGAAATGGGCATTGGAGATTTGTTTAATGAATTGAATAGTCCGAATGGTTTGAAGAAAATGCTGCTCACAGGTGTTGGGGGGTGTGGAAAATCTACCTTTCTCAAGTATTTATCTAGGGTATTCAATATGCCGAATCCTCAATTCAAAAAGGTGGTATTGAAGGATGGAAAGGTGAAGGAGCAATCTTTTGGAACTGGGAATCATTATTATCCCATTTTCATTCGATTGAGGGATTTACCAAAACAATTGGAGGAAAGAAGTCAAAAAAACTGGATAGGTAATTTTTCCTTTATTGAGTTTTTTGAATACAAATACAATACTAAAAATTTTCAAACCCAACACTTCTACCGCTACTTATTCGCCAATGCACCCTGTTTGTTTTTGATTGATGGCTTGGATGAAATTGCAGAAGAACAAGAACTCAAAAATGGCGTAATTCTCAAAAGAAAAGATGTGGGTGATTGGTTGCAAACAGAGATAGAAATTTGGCAATCACAGAACTCTTTTGCTCGATTTATCATGACAGGAAGACCTGAAGTAGCCCAAAATATTAAATTGAGAAAGATTTTTGAGGTATTTGAAATTCAAGATTTTAATCAGGATGAAAAGCAAATATTCACCGAATATTGGTACAGAGAATATGAAAAAAAGCTCAATGAAAACATTGGGCTTTTACGTAAGTATGAAGGCGATTTTCAGAAGAAATTGAAGGAAATACCCAATAGAAAGAAGCAATTTGTAAGCGAAATTTTGAACAATAATAAGTTTGCAGACTTATTGGAGAAGCCGCTTTTGCTGTCTTTGGTGCTGATGAGTTATTCGATTGATTCTAGAACCTTCCAAAAAAGCGTAGAAGAAATTTATGAATATTTCATCTTGGTGATGATTTTTCAGTGGGACAACATTCGGGAAATCAATGTGTTCTTTGAAAAACTGGGTTTCAAAGAGGTGGACATCCGAAATGTCTTGGGGCGAATTGCCTTTGCTTTTGCCAGAACGGGAAAATACGTTTTGCCCTTATCTGAATTCAAAGACGATTTGAAAGATGCGATTGGAGCTGTCCGTCCTCAATGGAAAGAAGCAATCCTTCAAAAGAAAGCCAACAGTTTTTTGAGGGTCATCGAAAATCGCACAGGTGTATTGCATTGCCCAAATGGAGGAAACGAAGAGGAAAAAAATTATGAATTCTACCACCGTCAATTCCAAGATTTTTTAGCAGCAGACTACACCCTCTACAAAGGCAATCAACGATTCAAAGGAGCTTTTCCTTTTGTAGAACAATTATCGAATAGGAATTGGAAAAACTTTTTTGAGTTTTTGGTGAAAATCAAAAACCGAGATGTTTCGGGCTTTTTTGCAGACTATATTCTGAATCTGCAAACTTATGTAGAAGACTTAGAAAACCGAAAAGAACCTAAAGGTGAAAACCCTTATACAGAAAATCTGACCGATTTTGTTGAGTATTTTAGTAGAAGTACCAATAACAGTGAATTTAGAAATCAAAAAGCAGAGTTGGTCGCAACTTGTGAAGCATTGTTACTTCTAAGTAAAAATATTCGATTAATTTTTGATAGTTCTTTGTGTTTAAACCGTTTACAAGGTTTTGGTAAAGAGAAATTCATTGCTTTTTATCGAGGAGAGGTTCAAGAAAATACAGGATTAATGGACATGTTCAAGCGTAAAGTATTGGGCAGTCAAAAAATAATCAATGCTTTTAGAAAAGGAAGAATCATCTTTTTATTGGCTGAAAATGGAGAGTACGAAGTTCTTCGCCCAATTCTCGCTGAAAAGATGAAATTGTTTGCCGAAAGGAAGCAAGCAGATGCTTTTTGGGAAGTTTATCAATTGGTAAGTTTGGCTCTTTGGCAAAAAGACAAAGAACTGTTAAGTTTTCAATTGAATTTTCAAAAACAGAATACTTTTACCTTAATTTTCTTCAATGCTTTGCGAGACTTGCGAGACTTGCGAGGTTTGCGAGACTGGTCAGACTTGCGAGACTTGCTAGACTTGCTAGACTTGCGAGACTTGCTAGACTTGCGAGACTTGCGAGGTTTGCGAGACTTGCGAGACTTGCGATACTTGCGATACTTGTTAGACTGGCGAGACTTGCTAGACTTGCTAGACTTGCTAGACTTGCGAAACTTGCTAAACTTGCTAAACTTGCTAAACTTGCAAAACCTGTATCAACAAGCTGCTGACAAATTGAAGAAAAATGAGGTGCTCAAAAAAAATATCCGAGATTCTATCCATAAAAATATCGAAACCCTAAAAAACGACACCTCCATCAAATGGAACAACTACCCACCCCTCTCCAATTTACCCCAATAAAAACAAAAGCATGAACAACTTCAATTTCTGGCAAAAATGGCTCTACTACACCAGCATCTTCTTTGCATTCGTTGGGATTGCAGTCGCTTTATTCAACAATTCCATTCTCTTTGATCTTTGGAATCACTACCTAAAAATTTGGTTGGGAATTGAAGGAGAGTTGCCTGCAAACCTATTGAAGTTCAAAACCTTCATTCTTGCTCCATTGGGCGGAACGATTGCAGGGAGCTATGTTTTGATGGCATTCATTGCGAAATACCCATTTCGGAATCGGGAAAAGTGGGCGTGGCAAGCCGCTACTTTTTCATTGTTGACTTGGTTTGTGGTGGACAGCAGCCTTTGTTTTTACCACGGAGCCTACTTCAATATCGTGTTGATTAATCTGTTTACTTTGGTGGTACAGGGTTTGCCTTTGGTGTTTACGAGGAAGTATTTTGAGGTTTAGCAGCGTAAAACCCTACTCGCATCTCTTACTCGCGCGCATTTGCAATCCCTTACTCGCGCGCATTTGCAATGCGTGTGTACCCTATTTTGTCGTTTGAAACGACAGGAAATGTTAAGCACTCGTTGCAAACGAGCGCAAGTATTGTAAGTTTTGAACTTGAATTTTCCCTATTCCCCTTACTCGCGCGCATTT
>JBGCDY010001094.1:0-2620 GCA_045105835.1 Chitinophagales bacterium | reverse complement strand
AGTAAGTGAGTTCTGAGCTGTTGCTTTGCAGGAGTAGAGGTGTAAGATAGAAAAAATATTAAATTAGGTGTTTTTGAAATTCAATGTGTTTGCTCACAAGCTTTTATTTGAGCCTGTATTTGAATTTAAATTTCCCTAACTGAATTAAAGGTGAGTATAGGAGTAAAGAATTTGTATAAGTTATTGAATTAGAGTAAGGTGAAATTGAAGGAGGAAATTATGTTTTTGCAGGAAGAAATAAATGTTTTCTACTTAAAACAAAATGCGAAGTTGTACGATTCGTTTATATGCTATATATTTAAGCTTATTCCCTAAAAAGTATGAAGATGAAACGTTTTACCCCTAAACAAAGAACCTACTATTTTTTGATTGTTATGCTATGGGGTTTTACCAGCCCGATTTTTGGACAAAATACTATCGTCAGGATGGCGGCAGAATCTTTTTTGGACTCTAATGAATTGATTGAAAAAACGGATAAATATGAAAACAAGAAATTTGATAAGGTGAATTATGATGAACCTGGGGCTTTCTTTGAGAGGAGCTTGGAAAAATATGAAGAGGAGTTTTATGCTGAGGCGATTGAAGATTTGGAGAAAGCCATGTTATTGGTAGAGGATTGTAGAGAATGCTATGAATTTAAGGGTGAATGTGCTTTTGTCAAAGGATTGAACTACGAAGGAATGAATAATGTAAATTTGGCAAAGAAATCCTACAAAATGGCAATTGACCATGACCCCTTGATGATAGATGCCTACAATGGCTTGGGAGAAATTTATATGAACGAAGACAAATTGGATTCTGCCAAATTTTATCTTCAAGAGGCAATTCGGTATTCGCCAGGAGTGGCAAGCACTTACCACAATTTAGGTGTGGCTGAATTGTTGGATGACAAGCATGGAAGGGCTATGAAAAAATTTGAAGAGGCACTGGAGGTAGATTCTTGTTTTGCTGCTGCAAATGTAACGATTGCGATTGTTCACATTCTCAAAGACCATTTTCAAAAAGCAATCAAAAACATTGAAAAAGCGATTGTTTGTGATTACCAAGCAGCGAAGTTGCATTATTGGAAAGCAATCTTGCTAACTTTGAAATATAGGTACAAAGATAGCATGGTGGAAATCAATAAGGCAGTTGAAAAAGAACCAGAAAATCCCTTGTACTTATCGACAAGAGGGAATCTTTTTATTGAACTAAAAGCCTATCGAAATGCCATTGCAGACTTCACTAAATCCTTTGAACTCAATCCTGTTTTAAGTGATAATTACCGAGGAAGTTATTACTACAAGAGTCATCAGATTGATTTGCAGTATCTTCTAAACTATTATAAGGAACAAAAAGGGGACTTAGATTATCAAGTTATGGCTCTGGTAGAGGAAGGGATTTGTCAAATCATTGGTAAGCAGGCGGAATTGGCAAATGAAAACTTTAAGAAAGCTCTCAAAAAAGATAGAAATCCTTCACCGCTTTTGTTGTATTTGACGGGACTTTCCTTTGAGTATTTAAAGCGTTTTAAGAAAGCAAAAGATTATTACGACAGGGTTTTGGAGAAAGATAAGGAGATGTATGATGCATACAAAAAAAGAGGAATGTTGCTGCAAACGGATAAAGAATACGATGAGGCGTTTGAGGATTTTGATGAGATGATTCGGATTCAGCCAAATTCTTATTTGGGTTACTTATTCAAGGGAAATCTACTTCTTGAAAAGAGAGAATATTCAAGTGCAATCAACAATTACCACAAGGTATTGCAAATTGACAGTTCTCAAATAGACGTGCTTTTCAATCGAGCACAAGCTTTTCGGTTTTCGCAACAGTATGAAGAGGCAATAAAGGATTACGCAAGATTGGCGAAGAAAAAAACTGATGACATCATTGCTTACCAAAACAAAGGGATTTGTCATTTGGCATTGGGGCAATATGAGCAAACGCTGGCTGCTTGTGATAGTATGATTCGTATTTTTGAAAAAAGCCACATTGCTTACAATATGAAAGGCATCGTGTATATGAACCAGAAAAATTTTGAAGAGGCAATAGATAATTTTGGCAAGGCTGTTGATTTTGAGCATCGTTTTGATGAAGGGCGGTTCAATCGGGCATTGATTTATTATCAAATGAAGGATTGGAAAAAGGCTTTGTCTGACTTGAATCAGGCAATTTTTTACAGAAACAACAATGCTTCTTATTTTTACCTGAGAGCTGTTGTCAAAAAAGAAATGAATAATACGAGTGCTTGTGGAGACTTGCGAAAAGCGGTGCAGTTGGGTATGAGTTTGGAGGAGGAAGAACAGAAAGGGCTTTGTGAGTAGGAACTTACTGTGTATTGATTTCGTTTGGATTTAGTATGTTGCAATGATTTTTTACTTCAAAACAAACTATTTACCGATGGACTTCAAATTGAGAGCTTGGCAAGAAAGTGATTTAGAAACTTTGGTCAAAATTGCGGATAATTTCAACATTGCCAAAAATCTGACCAATCATTTTCCGCACCCTTACACCCGTGAATCAGGCTTTGGTTTTATACGGATGGCAAATGAGGCGAAACCACAGCGAATTTTTGCCATTGAAGTAGGCGGACTGGCAGTAGGGGCGATTGGAATTCATGCCGAAACAGATTTACACA
>JBGCDY010001093.1:0-9675 GCA_045105835.1 Chitinophagales bacterium | reverse complement strand
ACCCAGTTAGCCTAATGCTGAATAGTAACGAATCTTTTTATGATGAAGGAATGGGGGAGTTTACACGACCCTACCAGGTTGTATCTTCTGGCGTAATGGCACTGATAAGAGATAATGTTGAGGAAAAAAAAGTATATGTCGTTTTCATGTATAATGGATATTTTGATTGTCCTGCTAATGTAGAACATGTTCTCTATGATTTTTCTTTGACCAAAGGAGATCAGTTAACAGGCTGTACTACAGATTTTTATATTGATTCGTTTAATCCTCAACCTCTAATTATAGATTCTGTTTTTTTGTATGATTTTGAAGAGGAAAGCCGAAAAACATTACGGGTAGAAGGTGTCATTCCTTTAGATGAATTACCTCTTTTAGAGCCTCTTTTTTTTATAGAAGGTATTGGTTTACAGACTTGGGGAATATTTTTCACCTATTTCCCCCCTGCATTATTTAGTTTTAGTGGCTTGGTCGATTATTGCATTGGAACAGATGCCGATTGTGGCATTGTCACTAATATTGAAGAAAATCTATATCAACAAGGCTTTGCCCTTTATCCGACTTTGATTCAAAACGATTCTTTTTGTATAGAAAGTAGCTTATCAAAAGTATCGCTTCATATCTATGATTTGACGGGAAGAGAGGTAGTTACTTACCTTGATATAGATTCCAATAAAGAATTAATAGAATTGGAGCGGGCTTTGGGCAAAGGAATGTATGTGGTGAAAGTAGTGGATTCTCGGAATCAATTCATAGGAACAGAGCATATTATTCTACATTAAAATGTATTTCATCAACTCAACCCACCTTCAATATAATCTTCCCCTTGTTCTTATTCGCCTCCATATACTGATGCGCCTCTGCCACCTCACTCCAATCAAAAACACTGTCAATCACAGGCTTCATGCGCTCATCTGCAAATCGGTCTGCTGCAAAATCCCAAAAATCAGCGGTTAATTTCGCCTTATAATCCAGTGTTCTGCTCCTCAAAGTACTGCCCATAATTTTGAGGCGTTTGCGGAGAATGGGCACTAAATTGAGGTTTTCGACCTTGATTCCGCCCATGAGTGCCAACATGACCATGCGCCCATCAACTGCCAAACAGTTCAGGTTTTTTTGGAAATAAGGAGCAGCCAAAAAATCCAATACCACATCTACGCCTCGACCTTCGGTTTCGGTCAATATCACTTCTTCAAAGTTTTCTGTTCGGTAGTCAATCGCTTTTGATGCGCCCAATTGAAGGCAAATTTCGTGCTTGCCTTTTGAAGCAGTCACATACACTTTAGCCCCTTTTTCACGGGCGATTTGAATAGCTGCTGTACCCACGCCGCTTGCACCTGCATGAATCAAAATGCTTTCGCCTTCTTTCAATTCTGCGAGCCAAGCTAATGCTTGATAAGCGGTGAGAAATACTTCGGGAATGGCTGCGGCTTGCTGCAAAGTTAGATTTGAAGGGATGGGAATTGCCACGTTTTCGTGAATGGTGACGTATTCGGCATAGCCGCCACCTGATAGTAGGGCGCACACTTTGTCTCCGATTTTCCATTTGCTGACTGCATTACCAACCTTGCTCACTGTTCCCGACATTTCCAAGCCCAGAATGAGACTTGCTCCTTTTGGTGGAGGATATTTGCCCATCCTTTGCAGCGTATCAGCACGATTCAAAGCTGTTGCAGCGACCTTTACTTGGATTTCGTATGCACTTGGTTCGGGAGTTGGGTATTCGCCTATGTAGAAATTTTCGGGGCTGCCGAATTGATGTAATTGTATGGCTTTCATAAAGGGAATTTTGAACGATTGTAGAATAGGTTTTTATTCTCGGTAAGGGTGACTTTAGTAGCTGATTACGTTCTACAGGATTTGATATCCCTTGAGATGTTATTCAAGTAGATGATTTTTCACACTTTACCTAAAGCGGTTGAAACCGCCGTTACCGAATGATTTAATTTGCTTATAGTTGCTCCAATTTCTTGCGACTCAAGACTGTAATGTAGCGTCCTTTGGTGACAATGATGCCTTCTTGCTTCAAATCGGACAAAGTACGAATCAAGGTTTCCTTGCTGGTGCCGACCCAATTTGCCAAATCTTCTCTCGAAATGTCCATGCTAATCCGTTCGTTTCCTTTGCTATCAGCCGTTTCGTATTGTTGGCAGAAAAGTAGGAGAGAGTCTATGACTCGTTTTCGGACGGAATCGTATGCCAAATTGAGGAGGCGTTTTTCTTGAGCTTCGAGACTGTTGGTGAGTAGGGTGATAAAAAACTTGGCGATGTGTGGATTGCTCGTTACCAAATCCAAAAATGCGGTTTTGGGAATCAAGACGATTTCACTGTCCTCCAAGGTCATGGCAGAACCGTGGTAGGCTTGATTATTGAAGAGTGGATGGTACCCAAAAAAATCACCTGACTTGTGAATGGCAGTAATGACTTCTTTGCCATCCTCATTGGTTTTATAAATTTTAATTCGCCCTTGTCGAATGTAGTAGAGATAGCAAGGATAACTGTCCTCGTGGTAGAGCATATATTTTGGCGCAGTAGCCAGTTTTTTGTGCTCACTCGAAAGGTTTTCTAAGGCTTCTTGTACTTTTTGGGGGTGGTAAAAGCCTTGATTGGGAGTGGTTTCTGAGTCATCGTATCTTTGCACCAACATCTCCGCTTTTTCGAGCCTTCTTCTGACGGTGTCCAGCAAATCCAATTCTTCAAAGGGTTTAGGAATGTAGTCATCTGCGCCCATACTCATGCCCTTTCGCATGTCGGTTTTTTCGGTTTTGGCGGTCAGAAAGATGAAGGGAATGGCAGCTGTTTTGATGTCGTGACTGAGGATATGAAGTACACCATATCCATCGAGTTCTGGCATCATGATGTCACATACGATCAAATCTGGAAGGTGTTTTTTTGCTTGTATCACTCCTTCTTTTCCATTTGCAGCTGTCAAAATATGGTAGTTTGCCAGTTCCAAAATTTCGGCAGTGTTTTCACGAACGTCTTCGTTGTCTTCTATCAGTAAAATGGTTTTCATTAAGAGAGTTTTTGACTGAATATCTTTTGTTTATGTCGGGAATTCGATTCTGAAAGTTGTTCCTTTGTTCAATTCACTATCGAAGGTAACAGAACCGCCCATTAACTGCAAATATCGCTTGATAATGTTCAGCCCCAAACCTGTTCCTTGAATGCTGGTAACATTGTCGGCTCGGAAAAAACGCTCAAATAAATGCACTTGTGCCTTGTGGGGAATTCCAATGCCGTAGTCCTGGACTTCAATCATAATGTTCTCTTTACTGACCGCACTGCGTATGTCTATTTGTTGTCCTTCATTGGAGTATTTGATGGCATTGGAGAGTAGATTGATGAGAACATTGTGCAGGAGTTTTTTGTCTAAAGATACTTGAAAATCTGTTGTAAAGTGTTGGTAAACAATTTTTTGATTCTTCTTGGTCATTGCCTCCAGTTCCTCAATGCTTTCTTCAATGGCTTCTTTGAGATTGAAGGAAAGGGGATGGTGATTGACTTTGCCTTCTTCCAGTTTGCTGATAGATAGAAAATCGTTGAGAATATTGTTGAGGTTTCGTACAGAGCGTTGGATGCGGTCAACGTGCTTGAGTCGTTTGTCTTGTAATTCTGTTTTTTCGTATTTGCTGATGAGAGTAGCAGAAGATAAAATGGAGGTCAAGGGAGTGCGAAATTCGTGGGAAGCGGTGGAAATGAATCGAGACTTCAATACATTCAGTTCCTTTTCTCGCTCCAATGCTTCTTGGGCTTCTTCCGCCAATACTTTATCACTGATGTCGTGAATGATGCCCGTAAATATCTTCTTATCATTGAGTTGTACTTCGGCTACACTCAACCTTAAGGGGAATATGGAACCATCCTTGCGAAGTCCTTTGACCTCCCTTCCAATGCCAATTATTTTTTTCTTTCCCGTGCTAAGGTAATTTCGAAGGTATTGGTCGTGTTCTCGGTGGTAAGGGTTGGGCATCAGAACATGGATGTTTTTACCGATAAGTTCTTGTGGTTTGTATCCAAATAATTCTGCCCCAGCAGGGTTGATACTTTCTATACTTCCTTTGATGTCAATGGTGATGATGCCATCTGTCGCTGTATCAATAATGGCTTGAAGCCTGGACTGGGCATCTGTTTGTGGATTGTTATTGTTCACTCAGTAGGGAGTTTTAGGGTTTTTAATAGAGAGTGATAGCGATAAGTGAAATTGTCAAAGTAAATTAGATCAATGAAGATTTTAGTCAATTCTAACCCAAAGATTATTTGAGTTGTCAATAAATTTTGGAGCTTATTCTTTCACTTTCGCCTGTTCCCAAAATTTATCTGCTCTTGCTATACAGGCAGCTTCATCGGTTTCTTCGTTCCATTTTTGGAGAGAATCATAGTCCAATGTTTTGTAGAAAACATAGAGCTCTTCACCAATGATTTTGAAGTTTTCGGGATCGGCAGCGTATTTATCGGCAGTATAACCGTCTTTGATGCCGTCTATGGACATGCCCAAAGCACACCATCCACCATATTTGGGGAGATATTTTTCTGGATTGTCTACAAAGGTGTTTAAGTTTTTGCGGCTACTAAAGTGAAAAGTGGCATCTCGGTAGGTGTGGGTATATTTTTCTGTTCCTTTAATAGCTTTGTTACTTTTGAAGTAAGCTACAAGGTCATAGCCCAAAAGCATGACTCCTTTTTTGTTGATGTTGTAAGATTTGCCGAGCGGAGGCAATTTGTTCTCTTCAACTGTTTTGGATGGAGCTATGCTCCTCACTTCGTCTTTTATTTCTTTGGTTTTTACTACCTCTTTTGTTGGAGTTGGAGCAGTAATTTCATTTGTTTTTGTGGTTGATTTATTTGAAACAGTTGTTGCGAAAATGCCTGTGGGTTTGATAGAGTCTTTTATGGGAGGCGTAATTTGGCTATCAGCAGTCAAATTGTTTCCTGGTCCAATGATAGCATTGAGTTGGCTGTATTGTATTCGAGTGATTTGGATATTGTTGTCGCTCGGAATCATTACTTCAAACAAGGTGTTGTAATCCTTTTCCTCGATACTTGCTGGAGAAAAAGAGGAGGACAGGTTTTGAAGTAGTTTGGTAATGGTTTCTAAATTACCAACAAGCAATACTTGTTGCCCTTTTCTTTGCTTCAATATGCGTTCTAAAAAACTTTCAATGTTTTGACTATCATAGGTGTTAATGAAGAGCCTCTTGTCTTTGGCTACGTTTTTTACGGTCTCTTTATCACACACTGCTTGGCTGGTATAAATGGCATTGATGGGAGTGGCTTCCAATGCTTGCATTAAATCTTGGGTTCTTTGGTCACCTGTTTGGCTCAATGAGACTTCTCCATTGATGGTCGTTTCTGTTTCGGCATGTCTTACTATGTAAAAAATAGTAGAATCTTGGGTGTTATTGGCAAATACGGTGGACGGTAAACAAAAAAATGTAAAGCCTAATATTACCAATAAAAGAGAGAGAAAATGATTTTCTTTTGTTACCATTTCTCGTTTATGGAATTTATTTAGGATTATTTTTTTTTCAAAAAAAGTGCCTGTAAAGGAGAGATGGTTTGTTTTTTGTGAGAAACCCATAGCAAAGTAATTTATTAAGCAAGAAAAGATTACTTCAAATCTTAGCCAACAAACTTGAAGTTTTGATAAGATAGATATTTTCTGCAAAAAAATATCATTTCATGGAAAAATAATAAATGTAGGCTATTTTATGAAACTTTTTGTTTTTTTTTCGTCTCAAAAATTGCTTGTTGTTTTTTTATGTGTATTATACGAGATTCTACCCGATAAATTTTTACTAGGTAATCTATGTTCTCTTTAAAATCAATCTTTGTAGTTATCCTTTCATTCAACTTTTCTGGGACTAAAAAACACAGAAAGAAACTTGAATTGTCGGATGAGGAAGTTGTAGCAGAAATCATCCGAACACAAAACGCTGCTCTCGTGGAGGTGCTGTATGAACGGTATGCAGATAAAGTCTATAGAAAGTGCATTTCTTTTGTGAAAGAAGAGAGTCTTGCATCTGATTTAACTCATGATATTTTCATAAAAGTATATATGAAACTGTCCTCCTATAAAGGCAACTCAAAGTTCTCAACCTGGTTGTATGCCATTACATACAATTTTTGTGTAGATTATATACGGAAAAATAAAAAGATGAAATTGGTTTCTATTGATGATGAGGAGAGAGTGAAGGATATGGAAGTAGAATCGGTGGATGATTTGGCACACATTAAAGGAGCAAGACTGAAGGTATTGTTGGAACGCATCAAGCCCGAAGAACGTATGATATTGCTGATGAAGTATAAAGATGATATGAGTATCAAAGACATACAAGAAGTATTGAAAGTGTCTGAAAGTGCTGTGAAAATGAGAATCAAAAGAGCCAAAGAAAAAATTCAACAGTTGTATAAGAATACTTATGCCGAAAATAATGTGTAATGACAAATCCTTTTAAAGAATTAGATGAATTAGAAGATTCCATAAAAGCTCCTGC
This sequence comes from Chitinophagales bacterium, assembly GCA_045105835.1. Classification (GTDB taxonomy): domain Bacteria; phylum Bacteroidota; class Bacteroidia; order Chitinophagales; family UBA2359; genus JAUHXA01. The sequence goes on along the minus strand of JBGCDY010001093.1, from coordinate 3,181 downwards.
TTCGATTAAAAACAAGGTGATGGGTTCTTATGGATTCATTGTAAATATAGCAAAAGTAGTAGAGTTTATCGTTGGTAGTTTGACCAATGTTTGCACAGGAATGCTAAACTTGTTGGACGAAAAACCTCCTTCTGCTGCACCTACTAATCAAAATCAAATAATGGGCTTTAGCTCTTATTCGACAGAAAATGAGGAGGAATCCCCTTCTTGGGATGAAAATGACGATTTTGGTTTTGAGGGTGAGGATGAAGATGACGAGAATGACCACAAAGATGAAGATACAGGAAATCAGGATACTGATGATAAAGATTTTGACTAAATAGAAATTAAACATTCGATCATACCCTATTATTCATCGGATGAAAACTTTGCCCTAAAAAATAAAAAAATGAACGTAATTGAAACGGTTAAAGAGGCTCTTGTAAAAAGATCGATAGAGTTGGTAGCCATACTGCCTGATATCATTGGAGGAATCCTGCTTTTATTAATCGCTTGGTTGATTGCTAAAATCATTTACAAAGTGATTTACAAGGTTTTGGTTGCTGTTAGAATAGATAGCTTGAAGGACAAGCTGCAGGAAATTGATTTGTTTTCCAACCTTAACTTTGAATTGAGCAAGACCATTGCAGGAGGTGTTTATTGGTTGATAATGACGGTCATCATACTGGAAACAAGCCGTGCAATGGGTTTAGAATCAGTAGCAGATGGTATTTCTGGATTCATCGCCTATATTCCTATTTTGCTGAGTAGTATGTTGTTTTTTATTATAGGAGTATTCATTGCCAATGTCATCAAGGAAGTGATTGCGGCAGCTTGTGACTCTATGAACATTGGGGCGGGCAGAATCATTAGTGGGTTCATTTTTTATTTTTTGGTTGTAATGGTTGCTATTACTGCAATTAATCAAACAGGGATTGATACAGAGATTTTGAGCAAGAATGTGACGATTCTAATTGGTTCGATATTTTTTGCCATCGCTTTAGGATATGCTATTGCTTCCAAAGACTTGATGGCGAATATGTTGGCTTCTTTTTACAGCAAAGGCAAATTTATGGCAGGTCAGACGATTAAGGTCGATGGCATTGAAGGAAAAATCATCGAAATGGACAGTACCTCTGTTATTCTGAAATCGGGCGACAAAAAAATAGTAATGCCTTTGTCTAAATTGGCGAATGCAACCGTAGAAATATTGTAGTAAGAAGCTTGTCTATCCGCTTGCTGCTTGTATGACAAATTATTTGCCTTACGAATGCTATCTTTGTAGATATTTGTTTCCCTAAAACATACCTACACCATGAAGCAATTCACGAGTCTTTTTTGTTTGTTGCTAAGTTTTTTTACAGTTACTCAAGCACAAATTAGTCAAGGAGGAGCACCCTATAGTTTTAGTTCTAAAGCTCTTTCCTCCAAAGTGCCTACAGCAATCATGCCCAGCATAGACATTGCCGCATTGAAGGCGGAGGATGCGCTAAATGATGGAAACAAACAGGTGTTTCGTTTCGGCAAATCCATTGCAGTTGATTTGGACTTGAAGAATGCGGGTAAATGGGAAATACTATCAAATGGTGATCGGATTTGGAGACTTCAAATTACTTCAAAGGGGGCAAATACCATCAATTTAATCTACAAACATTTTTACCTGCCCAAAGGGGCGAAATTATTCCTCTACAATGCCGACCATAGTGAGATTTTAGGTGCATTTACTTCAAACAATAACAAGGCTCATCGGCAATTTTCTACTTCCTTACTCAAGGGAGATCAAACAATATTAGAATATTACGAACCTGCAAAGGTGCAAGGTCAAGGCATCGTCCATATCTCAGAAGTCATTCATGGTTATCGTGGATTCAGGCCTGCTGCCGAAAAAGGCTTTGGCAGTTCGGGAAGCTGCAATATCAATGTGAATTGTAGCGACGGAGATGATTGGCAAGTCGAAAAGCGTTCGGTGGCAATGATTATTGCAGGCGGCAAACGGGATTGTACGGGGGCACTGGTGAACAATGTGAGAGAAGATGGAACGCCTTATTTTTTGACCGCAGACCATTGCTTGCCCAACAGTCTATCAGAAATACAAACTTGGCTATTTATGTTCAACTACGAAAGCCTTACCTGCGTGGACGAAGATGGACGAACAGACCAAACCGTATCAGGAGCAGAATTAAGAGCCAATTCGCCTAATTCAGACTTTGCCCTATTAGAGTTGAGTTCTTTACCTCCCCTGGAATACCAAACCTACTATGCTGGCTGGTCTGCAAAGGATATTCCAGCCGAAGTGACCACCTGTATTCACCATCCCGCAGGAGACATCAAAAAAATTACCTTCAATGAAGACGCACTGGTCAGTTATAATATTACAGGAACACCTCCTGATAGTTTTTGGGAAGTGACGGAATGGGAGAAAGGAACAACAGAGGGAGGCTCTTCAGGTTCTCCCTTGTTTGACGACAGCAAGCGAATTGTAGGACAATTGTATGGTGGTTTTGCTTCCTGCACCAATATCACTTGGGATGCTTACGGCAAATTTGCCTATTCTTGGAACAGTGGGAGTAGTATCACCACAAGGTTGAAGGACTGGTTAGACCCAGACAATACAGGAACAGTAATCATTGACGGAATGGAAGGAAATGCACCTGATTTTGAATTGGATGCAAGTATTCTATCCATCACCTCGCCAGAAGTTTTGGTATGTGGAGCGCAGCCAATTAGCCCACGAGTGTTGTTTCGCAATGTAGGATCAACATCTTTGACCAGTGCGAATTTACTTTACTCAATAGATGGCGGAGAACAACAAGTATTTGCTTGGCAAGGGAATTTGGGATTTTTTGACTCAGAGTGGATTGACCTACCTTCAATTGGAGCGGGTATTGGAGTGCATACATTGGTGATTTCGATTCAAGATCCCAATGGCAAAGTAGACATGAATGAAGGCAACAATACGCTTGAATTTGATTTTGAAGTACTGAATGGAGTTGTATTAAAGGTGGACTTGAATACAGATGGATTTGGAGCAGAGACTTCTTTTCAAATTGAAGATGAGGCAGGGGTAGTTTTAGCCAATCGGTCTAATTTTGGGAACAATAAAAACTATGACCTGGGTTTTTGCTTGATGCCTGGTTGTTATGTCTTTACGATCTTTGATAGTTACGAAGGTCCTGATGGTTTTGGGGATGGCATTTGCTGT
>JBGCDY010001092.1:0-3444 GCA_045105835.1 Chitinophagales bacterium | reverse complement strand
GCTGCTAACTGGGAAGGGGATGTCGTTCCAACTGCCAATGATGAGGTGCGAACACTTGCCAACCACGACGTAATCATTCCAGTAGGTTATGCGGCAGTAGCTCAAACCGTAGTAGTTGCGGGTTATTCTACACTTACTATTGAAGCCGATGCCAGTCTAACTATTGAGAATTCCACTGGTACGGCTCTTTTGCTTGAAGCCAACAATTCGGCATTGACAAACAATGGAGTCATTAATATTATTAATAGTGATGGGAATGGTATGTGGATTAAAACAAATTGTGATTTTGATAACAATGGAACAGTAAATATTGAAAGTACGGGTCAAGACGGCATACACTTGGGAGGAGTACTGGACAATGCAGGTGCGATTACCATTGGTCCTGATATTGGGGTTAATGGAGTTGAAATGTATGGAGGAGGAACACCAAACTTTTTCAATAATTTGGTGAATGGAACAGTAAATATTTTGGATGCGGGTCCAGGAGACCATGCTTTTGGAAGATTGTTTCCAGATGGCACCATAAACAATGACGGAGTTATTTGTATTGAAGAGGACAACATTGACGGTGAGAATTTTCATCAAGAAGTTATTTTTAACAACAATGGAACATTGAACCTTGGAGCATGTGTGGGCTCTCATTGGGAAGTAGCCGACATCATTTCTGACTGCAATGCTGCTTCTGCCACTTATGATATATGCTATACTGCAACCAATATAAATGGAGTCATTGGAGTGGACTTTGACTTTAGCTATCCCGATGAATTAACCCCTGTGACAACGAACTTCATCACCTTTAAAGACAAAGCTTTAGAGGCAGTTAGTGGTGATGCAAGTCAAATTGAAGTCTATAGTAATACTGATGTGTCAGGTCAAGTGAGTACAAGTATTTACTTTGATTTCAGTGCGCCTTTGAATGCAGAGTGGACAGGAGGAGGAGAGTTTGTTTGCTTTAGCTTTATCCTATCTGGAGAGTGGAACGGAACGGCTTCTACTGAAACCATCGTCACCAACAATCTTGTAGAAAGCTATGCAACAGGAGTCGGTGAAAAAAGCGTGTCAGATGCAAGTATAGAAATCATCACCATGCTCGGACAAATCTATGTCAATGGAGACGAAACCTTGCCACTTGTCAATGGTGAAAACTTCAATGGAACAACCGATATCACGACAGCAGATGCAGACTGCGAATCTGACGACCGATGGACACAAACCTTCAATACAGAAAACGATGGCGAATTTAGCATTGCAGCAGCAGGTTCTGAGAACCTTAGAATTACTCGTAATACAACCGAAAATGACCTTTCTATCATTGGAGGTGTAGATGCCCTCAGAGCCGTATTTATCCGTTTGGGATTGGGAGATGCCCCTACTTTGCAGGAATTATTGGCGATGGATGTGAATGGAGATGGCTTTGCTTCTGCGGGTGACATCACCAATATTCTACGCCGTGCGGTAGGTTTGATTGGAGATTATCCTGTACAAGCGGGAGAGGTGGCAAGCGATTGGAAATTTGCCACTGCCGAAACGACGGAAACATTGGAGGCGGGGTCTTATGATTGGAAAACCGTACCTGTTTTGCCACAGTGTATTGCCGTTCCTGCTGACCCTTGCGCACAAGTCTATAAATACGATGCTATTTTGAAAGGAGACATCTTGAGCAGCTGGGCTGCTACTTCTGCCTTTAAAACTGCCGTGGATCGCAGCTTGGTGGTGGATGTTGAAAATAAATCCATACTCGAATTGGAAGAAACTTACCGCATTCCGATTTATGCCAAAGACAGCGAGAGCTTCTTCACTTTAGATTTGGATTTGCCTTTTGATGCGACAAAAGTGAGCATTGAAGATGTGGTTTTGACAGAAGTGGGCGCAAGCTATGATATTCAGTATGTGTGGAATACTCCAGAAGAAGGTCGTTTGATGATGGCTTCTTACACCATCCAAGAAATCGACACGGACGAACCTTTGTTTGAAATCGTAGTGAAGGAAAATGTGACTGCGGAAGACTTTGGAGCAGGAAAATCTTACTTCAATGGAGTCGAGTCGGGCGTAGAAGTAACGGGAACTGCCGTAGGAATTGAAGATATTTTGAATGGTGGACGCAACCTAACGGCTATTTCATCAGTGCAACCCAATCCAGCAAGCAGCTTTGTAACGCTTGCATATAACACAGAACTTAGCGGTCAATTGGAGGTCAATGTAATGGACTTGGCAGGTAGAAGTGTTTTGAAGCAAAACATTGGACAACAAGGACGAGTGGCACTTGATTTGAGTGTGATTCAAAACGGGCTCTATATCGTGACTTTGAGTGAAGATGGTCAATTGAAGGGCAGAGCAAAATTGATGGTGGCGAAATAACACTGTAGTTTTTGGAAAACAAACAGGTATAAGCTTTGATATTCAATTAATTAGAAAATAGGAATCCCACAAGATGCTTCAACATCTTGTGGGATTATTTTTAACGTCCTCTAAATCTAAAATAATATGGTTAAGGATGTAGTCCCAATCCTATACAACAACAGCAAATAAAAAATAGGCAAAATAACAACTAAATTATAAGGAAAAAGCGCTTCTTTTATCTTTAGCTCCCAATCAACACAAACCCACACCAACTTTTCACATCCACTTCCTCCACCTTCAACAACCGCAACTTCGCCAATCGCAATGCCTCCGAATAGCCTTTTCCCTCCAATATTCCTTCAAATAAATACTGAGTCAGCAAGCTACTCGGTTTGTCATAGACCTTAAACAAAGTCGAGACCACATTTTTCGCTCCCGCATACAAAAATCCCCGATTTACCGCCATCATTCCCTCGCCTTTTGCTAACTCTCCAATCCCACTTTCACAGCTACTCAAGACCACCAAATCCGTTTTGGAGAGGTTCAGGTGATAGGTTTCTTCCATGGAGAGGATGCAGTCTGTTTGGGAAGTCGGAAGCAAGGTGCGAGAAGTGGGAGTTGAAGTATCTATTATTGCGTCCTGCTTCTCACTTCCTACTTCTCGCTTCCCATTGGGATAAAAGACAAGCCCCGACAATTTTGGATGCTCGTCATTCACCACGCCATGCGCTGCCACCAACAAAAAACGACTGCTTTCTACTGCCTCCCGAAATTGTTCTTTCGTAGCTTGTTCGTGCAAAAAAGTCTGTGTCGATAAGCCCTTTCCTTCAAAGAGAATGGCAATGTTTTGGGCTTCGGTTTTGGAGTGTGGGAGGGGAGTCCAAGTTCCGTCGCTTCGCAATGCCTCCGAATAGCCTTTTCCCTCCAATATTCCTTCAAATAAATACTGAGTCAGCAAGCTACTCGGTTTGTCATAGACCTTAAACAAAGTCGAGACCACATTTTTTTTTTTTTTTTTCAAAAATCCCCGATTTACCGCCATCATTCCCTCGCCTTTTGTTAACTCCCCAATCCCACTTTCACAGCTACTCAAGACCACCAAAT
>JBGCDY010001091.1:0-4932 GCA_045105835.1 Chitinophagales bacterium | reverse complement strand
CTTTGGAGGGGGGCAGGGGGAGGATGCGTCACTTTTGAAGTGGCATTATTAAAAAACTTTCGTTACACTGTATTATTTTTTGAGTTTTACTAAGTTAATCTCTTTTCGTGAAAAAACCATCACTTTTTACTTCTATTGTCTATAAAAAATTACATTGAAATACGTTTCATTAAAACAGTATATCTTATTTGGTGAATCTATTTCTTCAAACTGTTCATTATCATACGCTCTGCGGTGTTTGTAGCTTCAGTGTTTTCTGTAGCATCAATCTCCTTAATGACCACCAAATCGCTCAAAATTTTGGGTCTTCTATCTCCATACCATGCAAAGCCTGGAAGCACAAAATCTGGTAGGTTGGCTTTTTGGATGGGGGTAAATTTTGCGTCTGATTTGCCAATGAATTTGATGCGACTGACTGCTTTTTCGGCGAAGAATATCCAAATTTTGCTGGAAGTAGCCTGATTGATGCCGAGAAATTCTTTCTCCTCGTTTTGGCCAAAATAAATGTTCTGTGCATTGCCGTTTGCCTTCAATAGGTCCAAATTACTATCCTTGAAAAATCCGTAAATATTGCGCCCTGCAATTTGGTTGTAGATACCATCTTCGAGTCGATTGCCGATGAAGGCGGATTTGATTAGGTCGATTGTATGGGGTTTGTTGTTTTGGGTCGTCAGGCGAATGGTGTCGGCACTGAGTTGGAATTCATCTACCCACAAAACAGGGTTTTGGAACATCCGAAAAACGGAATCTTTGAGGGAATAGGTGAGTGAATCACAAACTCCTTGCAGGTCGCTTTTCAACATTTTGACATTGTGATAGGCGTATAGTATTTGTGCGGTGTCACTTTTTGCAGCGGTAGAATCTGTTGCGGCAATATTGGTGATTTGTTTGTAAGTAGTGAGGGTATCGGCAGTGATGTAAAGCGTGTCTTCTTCCATAACATTGGAGAGCAATACATTATCGTAGGCAATTACTCGTTCGTCATCGTCGTAAAAATTGGCGTAGTCGCTTTTGATGTTGAGATTTCGGACAGTATCTACCCACAATACATCTCCTTTGGCATTGCCAATGCCTGTTTTCTTGTCGTAGAAAAAATCGTTTGCGGTGATTTCATTGTTTTCTTTTACGATAGTCGAACGGCTGAACAATTGAAGTTGGTCGTCTTTGGCATTGTATTCTCCAGAGTCGGTTTGTATAGTGCCATCTTCTTGTGTGATGGTCGTGGCTTGGTTGAATTTTGCAGATTCTGTTTGGATGTTGTAGTCGAGTTGACTAGAAGTGATTTCATAGTTGGGGGAAACAAGGTGGACATTTTCTTCAAAGATTACTTGGTCTTTTTTGCCAAAATAACGCCCTTTTTCGCTGGTTAAGGTTGTTTCATTATTCAACAATTTCCCATTGCCGCTGTAAGTTCCTTCTTCTTTGTTCATGTCGTATTCCATTCGGTCTGCGCTCAAATCCATTGTGCCATCGTTGAGGTTGACATTGCCGATTAGGGTAGATTGGCGGGTATTGACAGAATATTCTACTTTGTCGGCTCTTACTTTCACCTTGTCGTCTTCGATGGTGACATCTTTGTAGAGGTAGGACATTTTGGTGGTGACAAAATATTCAAGGGAGTCTGCATAAACATCGCTTTTTTCATCGGTTAGATGCACATTGTCGTTTAGGATTGCTTTGCGGGTTTTGAGGTCGTAAAACAAGTAGTCGGAATAAATATCTGATTTAGAGTCTGCTAAGTGCACATTTCCTTCTAATCGGGCAGTTTTTTTGTTGTCGTCAAAAAACAAATAATCTGAATAAATATCGAGCGAATCACCTTGTTTGAAATGTACTCTGCTTTGGGCTTCGACTACTTCTTTGTCCAAATAATAATAGGCGCTATCGCACCAAAGGGTCATTTCGTCTGCTTTTTGCTGCAATTGTACATAGCCTGTGAGCTTTCGGACTTGTTCGTCTTTGATAATCGTATGTTCGAATTGCTCGGCATTGATGATTTCTATGTAAGTTGTATCTGCTGGGTTTTGGGGAGTAATATTTGGTTTTTGGGTGGAGTTATTGGAGTTCAATTTTGGGTCAGAGGTTTGTGCCTGTATTGAAGTAGAAGAAAAACCTCCGATAAGGAAAAGGAGGAATAGTAAGGTATTGAAAAAAGATGTTTTTCTATTGTTCATATTTTACCACATTACTCGTTGTATTATTTTGAAGTGAAAGTATTCTTCAAATAATAGAAGCTCAAAAGTACAACCAATCATTTTATTACAACGCAAAAAAACAATAAAAAGATGTGTGTCGTTTTTACACTTCAATGTAGTGAATTGTTTAGCGAAGTGATAGAAAGCAAAAATAAAAGGACAGAACTTGTGAGAAGCCTGCCCTACAAAAAATATCGTTTACTCCACTTGGTCTATATAGTTTGTCTTTTAAGTTGTTTTTTGAGTTGTCGTCTTGCTAAGAAGATGCGGCTTTTAACTGTTCCCATTGGCAGTTCCAAATTTTTGGCAATTTCATCGTATTTGTAGCCTGTGTAACGCATCAAAAAAGGAACCGATAAGTTTTTGGGTAAATCATTCACAAGCAACACCAACTCTTCGTAAGATACTTTCCATTCTCCATCATTATTGACTGTTTTGCTGCCTGAGTTGATGTAGTGATTGTTGTTGGAGTGGTCCAAAACTACATTGGCCCTTTTCTTTTTACGATAGCCATTGATGAATAGGTTTCTCATAATGGTGGAACACCAAGCTTTGAAGTTCGTTCCTTGTTTGAAGAGGTGTCCTTTGGTGAGAACCTTGAGGACTGTATCTTGGTATAAGTCTTTGGCTTCTGTACCGTTTTGGGTCATGTAATAAGCAAAGTTTTGTAAATATTTTTCTACATTGGGGAGCTGCTGTGCGACATTGGATGTTGACATATATGATGATCTTGTTGTTAAAAAATGGTTATGATAAAAAGCCAATAAAACAGTAGTAAAACGCTGGTAAGGGTTGTTCATAAATGAACGGTATAACTAGTTTCCGACTAATTCTTAGTTCCTAATTGTGTTGTGGTAGTATTTACGAGATTGCGATGATTTTGGATTTTAGAGGAGCAAGAAATATTCTAATATCAAAATTGCTTCTGAGAATCAGTGAACTACTGGGTTCAAGGGTTGAACGTTTTTTTACAATTCGTTTCATGCACGTAATGTATTCTTTTCGTGTCCTTTGACTCATGTACTTCAACTCCAATCACTTCAAACTTGTATCTTTGCAGTGGCTTTCTGTTTTATTTTGAGAAGAAGCCCAATATGTAGTTCAATACGGTCAATAAAATAGAGAATAGAATGGCAACCACCAATCCGTTTACAACAAACCCATCTAATAAAGAATCTGCAAACAAAATCAATCCTCCATTGATAATCAATGTAAAAAGCCCCAGTGTGAGTACCGAGATGGGAAGTGCGAGAAAAGAAATGATGGGTTTGACAAAAGTATTGATTAAGCCCAATACTACACCAACAATGACGGCATCTAAAAAGCCAGCTACTGCAACACCATCTAAAATTTTCGCAGCCATAAAAACCGCCAAACCATTTAACAAGATTGAAATGATAAATTTCATAGAATTTTATTTTTTAGGGATTAAAAAACAGGGAATAACTGTGTTAAGATAGCGCAATCATTTGATTTTGCCAAATGTTGAAGGTGAAATGGGGATAAAAGAATCTCAAGGAAAATATTGTGATTCTTTGCTGCTATATTCAAGGTTTTTATCGTATTGGCTCGATTTTTCGGGCTTATTCCATTGAAAGTATGGAAGATGTCTTTATTTTAGTTTTCATTCATTCCTTATTAGGTTTTTATTTCTTATTATTGCCATATGAATAAAAAATTTGCCCGAATACTGATTTCTAAAGAAGGAAGCATTCAACGCCGATTGGTCGTCCGCCAAAATCAATCTGCGCCAATAACCATTGGTAAACAGGGTTTTGGAACAGTCATTGACATTGACGAACGTTTTATTTCGAGAGAGCATGCACGCATTGAAGTACGTGACTCTTCCGAATTATGGGTGAGAGATATGGAAAGTACCAACGGTACTTTTGTGAACGGTAATCAAATTACTGCACAAAAATTGAAAGATGGAGATGTCATTACTTTGGGCACAAAAAGTGTGTACAAAATGGTCATCGAATTGCTTGACCTCAATGAAATAATTGAAGAACGAAATTATACAGAGCTTGTTCCACAAGAAATCAAACCTGTTTCTCCTTCGCAAAAAGATTATTCTGCCTCCGACCTCATCAATGTACTCGACCCCAAGAGTACAGGAGATTTGGCTTCCCTACTGCAATACAAACCCGAAATTGTGATTGGACGCTCCAAAGAATGTGATATTCAATTGGAGCAATTGACCGTCACCCGCAAACATGCCGTCATTCTCAAAAAACCAGATGGCAATTACATCATCAAAGATTTAGGCTCAAAAAATGGCACTTTCGTCAATGGAGCACGTATCAAGGCACAGACCGAAATAAGCATCTCCAAAGCTGATGACATCAATATTGGAGCTTATAAATTCCGTTTGGGAAAACCTGCTGAGGATATTCGAAAACACAAAGCCATCATTGTCGAAGGAGTCAGTAAATCAGTCAATCGGGGCAAACTCACTATCCTTCAAGACGTGAGTTTTCAGGTAGACGCACAGGACTTTGTGGCAGTAATGGGGCCTTCAGGATGTGGCAAATCCACTTTATTGAGAGCCTTGAATGGTGATTTTCCTGCTACAGAAGGCAAGGTCTATATCCACGACATGGAATTGTAGGGCAACTATGATTACCTCAAACGTCTGATTGGAGATGTACTACAAGACGACATTGTTCACCGAGAACTATCGGAACAAAACACGCCCCATAATGCTGCAAAGTGTCGCATGCCATCGAACGGGAGG
>JBGCDY010001090.1:0-21148 GCA_045105835.1 Chitinophagales bacterium | reverse complement strand
TTTTTTTTTTTTGAATTGTGACGAAAAGGGGGGAAGTGGGTCTAAAAAATTTTACGGCAGAAAGCCAAATTGAAGTTTGGTAATTTAGGGGTTACTACAAAAGAACATAGCACCCCACAAGGAAGTGCTATGCCTAAAACCCTAATTGTTTAACCCTAAAAACCTAAAGCCATGAAAAAGCAATGTAAATATAAAACTATTTTATTGGTTTGACCAAAAAAAACTTAAAGAAAAACTAAAGAAAATAAACGATTCTATTTTTGAGGGTGTGAATATTTCATTGTCAATGGTTTATATAGGTTTTTATAATGTTGAGCCTGATAAAACAAAAGAAAAAAAAATAAAAATCTACTGATAGAGGTTCATTCTGTCAATGTACTCAAAAACGGGTTCAGATACCATATACCGAATAGATTTACCCTGTTTTCGTAGTTCTCGGATGTACGTAGCCGAAATTTCAATCTTAGGAACAGGCAATCGTTCGACTTTTGGATGGTCTTTGTATAGGTCATTTTCGTATCCTGGACGAGGGTAGACCATCAAGTGGTACTTTTCGAGTATCTGCTCATAATTTTTCCATTTGTGGAAATGCTTCAAATTATCTTCCCCCATTATCAAGTAAAAGTTTTTCGTCGGATATTTTTCCTCCAAATAGGTAAGCGTGTCAATTGTGTAAGAGGGCATAGGCAGATTGAACTCAATGGAAGAAGATTCAATGTGTGGGTTCTTTTCTACTGCGATATCTACCAAATGCAATCGGTCATACTGATTGAGTAGGGATTGTTTCTTTTTAAAAGGATTTTGGGGCGAAACAACCATCCATACTTCATCTACACTGTCTGAATGAACGATTGTTTCTGCAATGATGAGGTGCCCTATGTGAACAGGATTGAAGGAACCGAAAAATAGACCAATGTTTTGGGACATATTTGAATCAATTAAGGTGATAAATAAAAATGCAATTTTGATTTGTATGCAAGATTGAAGTGTATGGCTTGGAGTTGGAGAGCGAATGTTTATTTTTGCAAAAATAGTAATTTCAATAAGAAGCAATCCAATAGAACAACAAAGTAATTTAGTCATGCAACAATACCACGATTTACTTCAAAAAATCATCCAGGAAGGCAATTATAAAGACGATAGAACAGGAACGGGGACACTAAGCATCTTTGGGCATCAAATGCGCTTCAATCTGCAAGAGGGGTTTCCACTTGTGACTACCCGAAAAATCCACACACGCTCTTTAATTTACGAATTGTTGTGGTTCCTCAAAGGAGATACGAATATCAAATACCTAAACGACCACAAAGTAAGAATTTGGGATGAGTGGGCAGATGAAAATGGTGACCTGGGACCTGTGTATGGTTCTCAATGGCGTTCTTGGAATGGTTCGGACGGAGAAACCATCGACCAAATCAGCCAATTGATGCAAGACCTCAAAAACAAGCCACACTCTCGACGATTGATTGTGAGTGCGTGGAATGTGTCTGATCTTCCCAAAATGGCTCTTGTGCCTTGTCACAGTCTTTTTCAGTTTTATGTCAATGATGGCAAAATCTCTTGTCAACTCTACCAACGTTCTGCCGATGTGCCGATTGGTGTTCCTTACAATATTGCGAGCTATGCCTTACTGCTTTGTATGATTGCTCAACAAACAGGGTTAGAGCCTTATGAGTTTGTGCATACATTGGGCGATGCACATATTTATGTGAATCAAATGGAGGGCATCAAAGAACAATTGCAGCGTGAGATTCGACCTTTGCCTAAATTGAAGATTAGAGAAGGAGTGAAGTCCATTTTTGACTATGAATATGAGGACTTTACCATTGAAGGCTACAAGCCTCATCCAAATATTAAGATGCCTGTGGCGGTCTAAACTATTCTTTTAGGAACAAGGCATCTATCTTCAATATTTGGTCAATAAGCCTCAAACTGTGTTCATTCTGTTTGACACCAAAAGGAGCAATAAATACAAGAAATAATTGCTTATTGGTTTTGCTGATTTTTTTGAAGATGGCAGCCTTGTTTTTTAAGTTCTCAGTATAGGACTTGCTAAGTACAAAAGGCTCGTTGTAGTATTTGATTTCAAAGAGATTGATTACTTGGTCTTTTCTGTCAATCAATAAATCAATTTGTGTCCCTTTTTCATTCTTCGAGCCTTTATGAGAAAACACAGAAGAAAGTGAAAATATCCCCTCGATTTTCAATGCTTTTTTAATTTGGGGAATATGCTTCAAACAAATGCTTTCAAAAGCATAGCCACTCCATGAAATATAAGTTTGGGTTTGATTAAGGTGGTGCCAAATGTTTTTTCCTTCATATTCTTTTCCTTCAATGAATTTCAAATAGAAAAGTGAGTATTCATCTGTCAAACGGTAGTGCGTTTCTTTTTTCTTCTTTCCATAAGGACGGTATGTGGAGATAAAGCCTGAATGTACCAACTCTTCCAATGTTCTTGAAGTGCTTCCGCCCATAGGAACTTTGGATAGTTGATTGATTTCTTTTCTGGTTATCCCTTGATGCTTGGTAGCCAAGGCTCGAATAACAGCCATGTGGTGTTCGGCATTTGCAAAAAGTGAGGGATACAAACGCAAAAATTCATCTCTCAATAAACCATTTTTAGAAAAGCAAATTTGATTGATATTCTGTGTAGCACTTTTACCTTTCTTAACCTCTTTGAGGTGATGGGGAATTCCGCCCAATGCCATATAGAGTTGAGTGATTTGGTAACGGTCAATGTAAATGTTTCTTGCTTTTAAGTATTCTTCTGTTTCTGCCAATGTGAAGGGAGCCAAATAGATACGTTTTGTGATTCGGTTATAAAGCCCACCTCTATTGTTTACCACCTTCCTAATCATCCAAGAAGCTGCAGAACCGCATATCACTACAACAATGTTTTGGTTGACCGCCCAACTATTCCAAAAATAACTCAAACCACTCAAAAAGCCCGATTTGTGGGTAGCCATCCATGGCAATTCGTCTAAAAAAACAACTTTTTTATTATCCTCTTCAATGACCTGTTTCAACCATTTAATTAGCAAAGCAAATGCTTGTAACCAACTTGAGGGAGTTTGTATTGGTAAAACTGCACCTGATGCCTCTGCCAACTGCAAAACGAAATTCTCTAATTGTTCTTTTTTGGAAGCATTTTGAAGTCCAGTGACCTCAAAGACCAATTGGTTTTTATATACCGATTTGATGAGAAAAGTCTTTCCCACCCTTCTTCTGCCAATTACCGCCACCATTTCTGCCTCATGGGATTGCAGCGCATCTCGCAAAATTTCTTTTTCTTCCTCTCTGCCTATAAAGTATTTATCCATCATATTTTGTTGAAACACGAATTTAAAAAGATTTTACCACGAATAAAAATTTATTGGTGGTAAAATCTTTTATTAAACTTTAGACAAAAAAAAGCACAACAAATATTCCATCTGTTGTGCTTTTTTGTTTGATTAGGTGGGTCATACTGGATTCGAACCAGTGACCTCTGCCCTGTCAAGGCAGCGCTCTGAACCAACTGAGCTAATGACCCATTATTCAAATTGGAGTGCAAAAATACAGCTTTTTTGCTAATAAGCATGAATTAAAATGTTTTTTTTCATCAAACAATCTTTCCAAACTTACGTTCCTAATACACAAAGTCAAAGAACCCTACCCACCTTATTCCTCAATTTGTTTACCTTCAAAAAATAAACCAATGAAAACGCCAAATTATAGTTCTATCGAAGAATGTTTGAATTATTGGACACATGGTATCGGAGCAGTCATCAGCATAATCGGATTCATCGTATTGATTTACTATGCCTTAGAATACCAAGATGCGGGAGTGATGGCAGGATTCGTTGTGTTTGGTTTGTGCATGATAGCCGTTTTTACTTCCTCTACGATGTACCATTGGGTAGAACACATAGAATGGAAAAAGACACTTCGAATATTTGACCATTTGGCTATTTTTCTGATGATAGCAGGCACCTACACGCCTTATCTACTTGGCAATATGCGAGAAGGTTGGGGTATTCCATTGTTGATTATTGTATGGAGTTTAGCCATTGGAGGGATGATTTTCAAGTGGTTGACTCGCTATCAATTGCAGAAATACGAAGTATATAGTATTGCCTTTTATGCAGGTTTGGGGTTGATGATTCTCTTTTTCATCCAGCCCGTTGTCGAAACTGTTGACTTTTGGGGCGTGTTTTTGTTGGCGTTAGGAGGGGTATTTTACTTGGTGGGAATTGTCTTTTATGCCAACAATCGAATTCCTTATAACCACGCCATTTGGCATTTATTCGTCATTGCAGGAGCAGCAAGTCACTACTTTTCGATACTCTATTATGTGCGTCCGCCTATGATTTAGAGGTAGAGACATAAGGTGTCAGGCTTTAGATTCACTATGTAATCTAACATTACTATTCCAAGCCTGACACCTTACATCTGACATCTATTGTCTTAATTTACCAACAACAATCTGCCAAACTCATCTCATCAGGACTTGAAGCCAAACGGTAGTCTTTGTATCCCAAATCTTCCAGCACCTTGCCAGTAGTCCTACCAATACATACCACAGTTTGATTGTCTTCAATGGTGTATTTCTTGCAGTAGATTTGTACATTCATTGGGCTGGTAAATACCAAAATATCACAAGTTGGAATTTTGAATCTGGACTTGGCTCGGTTGGAGTAAACAATAAGGTCTTGCACTTCAATATCTTTAAAGTCACGTTCCAATGCCTTTTGAATACCTCGCAAACTCTTTTTTCCAATCGGGAAAACTACTTTTGAGCCTGCTCCAATGCCCCTGATTCTTTCTGCAAAATTCTCTGCAATCACAGCCGTATCGTCTCCTTTTCCAACAAAACTCGATTGAAAACCTCGTTCTCTTAATGCCTTTGCAGTCCCTTCTCCCAATGCCGCTACTCGAAATCGTTCGGGTAGTATAGGATTTTGCTCAAAAAAGAAACGCACCCCATTTTTACTTGTAAAAAAGAGCCAATTACCTTCCACTTCTTTGTCAAAATCTATCCAATCAAAACTAATCAAAGATTTTGCATGCACCTCATAATCGTTGTTGGTCATGGCTTTGTGGAAATAACTTTTGGCCGTTAAATCACGTGAAATAAATACTGCTTTGGTGCTTTTATCCTTCAAAGTCTCCATGGTTTTAGAAATCACCGTTGCTTGGTTTTTTCCTTCAATGAAAATCCTTTTTGGAAAATCATCCCAGTTCTTTGCCGATGATGCCCAAACTTGATAGTGATTCTCCTCAGATGAATATTCGCAATACACGCCGATAGGTTGATGGCAGCCACCACCCAATTGATTCAAAACTGAACGTTCTACTGCAATCGTTTTCTCCACTTGTGGGTCGTGAATCTGCTCCAAAACAGTCCGTAGCTGTGTGTCTTCTGTTCGGGTTTGGAATGCCAAAACACCTTGCGAAGCCGCAGGCACCATTTGCTGAGTCGAAAAAGTAAGTTGGTGATAGTCTCCCAAATCCAATTCCAAACGCTCTATGCCCGCAGCAGCCAATACAATAGCATCGTATTCGCCTTCTATTTTTTTGATTCTTGTTGGGACATTTCCACGAATATCACGAATTTGAAGGTCGGGCCTTTGTGCCAAAAGCTGCGCCTTTCGGCGGGCAGAAGAAGTGCCTACAATTGCATTTTTTTTGAGCTGGAAAGGCAAATAATGGTTGCGTGCCTCAGGGTGAATCACCAAACAATCAAATGGGTTGGCGCGGTAAGAATTAGCAGTAATGACCAAACCATCAGGATATTCTGTCGGCAAATCTTTGTAGGAGTGCACTGCAAGGTCAATCGTGCCGTCCAATAATTCAGCTTCAATCTCTTTGGTGAAAAATCCTTTGCCTTCAATTTTGTCGAAACTCAAATGTTGGATTTTATCGCCTTTGGTCTTGATGATTTTTAGTTCCACCTCATGCCCTAATTCTTGTAATTTATCTCGGGTGAAATAAGCCTGCCACAGAGCCAATTTGCTGCCTCGTGAACCTATAACAATTTTTGTTTTCATAGTAATTAATGCTTTCTTGGGATGAATTTGTATAGAATTAGACTTTTCATCAGAACACAAAATAAGGGCGAAAAATCAAAATGGAATTTGCTGATACTGTATAACCGAAACTTCTTAATATCTCCTTTGAAGGGGGCAGTGGAGATGTAACATAAGGTTTTGGTATACGGTCAATTTTTTTTCTTTGCACTGTACTATGTACTTGCTGCAACTGATCCAAATTATTTTTTAGCAAATATAGACACATTATGGATGAACATTTACTACCTGATTGTATTTTTTACGCTTACCTTTGCTTCAAGGCTTTTTTTGTATGCTAACAATAGCCTATTTTTATTTCTGACAAATCTTACAAGACCTTTTGCTGTATGAAGTTTAGTGAATTTCTTTACGAACGCCCCAATTATCAATCTGTTGCTACTCAATTTAATCAATGGCTTGACAAGTTTCAAGAAGCTGAATCTGTTGTAGAACAAAGCACTGCAATTGAAGGTATCAACGATCTTCGAAACAATTTCCAAACCATGTTTTCTATAGCAAGTACCCGTCACAATATTGATACAAAGGATGAGAAATACATTGAAGAACAATCTTTTGTAGATAGAGAACGACCTGCTTTTAGTGCCTTGACCAATCGCTACTATTCAGCTTTGGTCAATTCTAAGTACCGCAAAGAATTGGAGGAAAAGTGGGGAAATCAGTTATTTGTCATCGCCAATTTATCGTTGAAGTCCTTTGACGAAAGTATTATTGGTCTTTTGCAAGAGGAAAACAGATTGACCACCGAATACAAAAAAATATTGGCTTCTGCCGAAATCCCATTTGAAGGAAAAACCCGCAATTTGAGCGGTTTTGGTGCTTTCTTTAACTCCAAGGATAGGGCGATGCGGATAAAAGTGCGGAAGACTTATTATGGCTTTTTTGAAGAGCATCAACATACCTTAGATGACATTTATGACCAATTGGTGAAACTCCGCCACAAAATGGCAAAAGCTTTGGGCTTCAATAATTTTGTGGAAATGGGCTATGCACGTATGAAACGCTCGGATTACACCTCAAAAGAAGTGGCACATTACCGAGCGATGGTGCAAAAACATGTAGTGCCTTTGGCAAATAAATTGAGAAAACGCCAGCAAAAACGCTTGGGATTGAAGGAGTTTTATTATTTCGATGAATCCCTTCAATTCAATACAGGGAATCCCGTCCCTAAAGGAGATGCAGAATGGATTGTGGCAAATGCAGAAAAAATGTATGCGGAACTTTCTCCCGAAACCAATGACTTTTTTCAGTTCATGAAAAACAATGAATTGATGGATTTGGTCAATCGAAAAGGTAAAGCAGGAGGGGGGTACTGTACGATTTTTAAGAAATTCAAAAGCCCTTTTATTTTCTCTAACTTCAATGGAACAAGTGGAGACATCAAGGTTTTGACGCATGAAGCAGGACATGCTTTTCAGGGTTATTCAAGCATGGACAAAGCCGCACCCGAATATACTTTCCCTACAATGGAAGCTGCCGAAATTCATTCCATGAGCATGGAGTTTATGACTTGGGATTGGATGGATTATTTCTTTGAAGAAGATGCAGACAAGTTCAAGTTTGCACATTTGAATCGTGCCATTACATTTTTGCCCTATGGTGTGGCAGTAGATGAGTTCCAACATTTTGTCTACGAAAACCCAGAGGTAAGTCCAGAAGAACGCAACAATGCCTGGCGACGAATCGAACAAAAGTACTTGCCTCACAGAATTTACAATGATATACCTTTTTTAGAAAGCGGACGGTTTTGGCAACAGCAAAGGCATATCTACAAAAGCCCATTCTACTACATAGATTATACCTTGGCACAAGTTTGTGCATTGCAGTTTTGGAAGCGGTACAATGAGGATTCTAAGCAGGCAATGGAAGATTATACCCGCTTGTGTAAAGCTGGAGGAAGTCAGTCCTTTTTGAACTTGGTAAAGCTCGCCAAATTGCGGTCTCCTTTTGAGGAAACAACTTTGGTCGAGGTGATGGCAGAAGCAGAAGCTTGGTTGGAAAAAGTGGATGATACCTCTTTGTAAGGAGAAGAAGGAGCACCTTGTGTGCTGTTTTTTCTGTTTCTCCATAAATTGAAGCCTATCCAAAAAATAGAAAATAGTAGCAATGTTGCACCTCCTCCAACAGCCCACCAAGTCCAACCAATATTTTGGATGGGGTGTTCGACGTTTTTGGGGTTACCAATCAAAATGTAACTACCCCAAAAATAGGGGTGTGCTTTGTCTACTTCTTTTTCAATTAAGGTTCGTTTTGCAGTGGCGAGAGCCTCGGCTTTGCCCATGCCTTCTTTCAGGTTTTGATAAAAATAATTCATTAAAATCGTAGTCGTACTAGGGTCGTTTTCCCAGATACTCGTCACAGTGCTGAGGCAACCTGCATAACTCAATGCTTGTTGAAGAGCTGTGATTCCCTCTCCTTGATTTGTTGAAGAGTGATTGACCAAACCATCTATTACCAACAAATCAAGGTTGATATTGGTATTGTAAAGTTCATTTGTTCTAAGGTAAGCGTAGTTTTCCTTCGTATCATTTGAAGAAAAAAGAAGATAAGACTGCAAAGGGGCTTCATCGTCAATCAATCCAAGTAAAGCCAATTGAGCCATTTTATAATTATTGGCTATTTTTAGAAAATTTTCCTTAGTAGCTTCCGTATCGGTGTAAATATCCTTGTTCTCAAAAATGTTCAAAGGACTGAGATGCTTTGATGTATTGGTCCAATCGTGGTGCAATTTTTCGGATAACTGAACTACTTTGTCATCTCTATCAACTTGCATTGAAGCCAAAACATAGTTCTTATTCATACCCAAGAATTCTTTGTTCCCAATATTTTTCTTGTGCATATCCTGTAAGAAATTGGCTGCACTAAAGGTGTAACTCAGGGTATGAGTTTTGACCAAGAACTGTAGTTCACTGAAGGGAGTCTGCCGACTGTCTACACCCGTTAGTAGTGCCTCAAAAGGAATGTAATGCAAACCTCCATCACGCATAATAACCAAGTTTTTTACCTTTTCTTTGATGGGGTTGAATGCCTTACTGAGTGCAGACCTAAAAACGGCATAGGCATTGGTCGCATATTGTTGATAAGATTGACTTGGGTTATCCTTCAATAATTGATAGTCAGACAATACATTTGAGAGGTCTTGGATATTGTTTGTTAGCGTAGCATCCAACAAGAACTCTTTGACAAAACTTGTATCTTTTGTAACCGTATAGCTATAAGCCAAACTATCACCTAATAGATAGCCAACTAAAGCAGTTTCTGGAAGAAAGCTTTGAAGGTAAGACTGCAATTGTTCTATTTCGACATTTGCCAGTTCATATTTCATTTTGAAGTAATCAGAATGTTTTTCTTTGTATTCCTTCAACAATTGACCATGCTTAACTTGTAGTATTTCTACGTGTTTTTCAAGATATTGTATGGTATTGTTGTTGGAAAGTTCTCCTTTCTGATGTTCTTCTAAGAGCATTCCAGTATAAAAATCCAGGTCTATTTTCAGCTGTTTTTCTTTTTCGAGCATGGATTTGTCTATCCCTCTAAACGCACTGATTTTACCAGATTTCAGAACCAGTAATTGTTGGTATTTCTTGAACTGTTCTGAAAACTGAAACCCAGCATTGATGTAGGTATTGCGATTGGTAGAATTGGCTATTTTGGAGAGTTGGTATGCTGTTTTTGCACCGTTCTCAAAAGCCGTTTTTGCCATATTTAGCGTAATGGACTTTCGATTGTCTACCTTGTATTGAAGTGCTGTTTTCAGAAACAATTCAGCGGCAAGTTGGTAACTGCTTAGGGAAGCTTCTAAGTGGTTGATACTACCTGTTTCATTGTATAAGTTTGTGAACATGATAGCTTTATAATATATTGCTTCAATAAGAAATTCATCGGACAATACATTTTTTAGCTCAGGATTCTCAAAAATATCTTCTTTATCGAATTGATAGACCAGTGATTGAACTGCCTTTTGAATATAAGGGAGTATCGCCATTGGGCTGTATTTTTGTTCCTCGTATGTTTTGGCTATTCGCAAATAGGTTTCAGCGATTTCTGCCCCTCCTTCAATGTTTCCAGAAAGCCTATTGTCGAGTGCTTTTTTGTAGAAATCAATTGCTTCTTTATAGTCGGCTTGTTCAAAGTGAATGTCTCCTTTCAATTGATAGTTTACACCAAAATCAGGATGATTATCTTCAAAAGTATTTTTTAGAATAATAAGTGCATTGTCGGAAG
Organism: Chitinophagales bacterium; assembly: GCA_045105835.1. Classification (GTDB taxonomy): domain Bacteria; phylum Bacteroidota; class Bacteroidia; order Chitinophagales; family UBA2359; genus JAUHXA01. The sequence goes on along the minus strand of JBGCDY010001090.1, from coordinate 10,856 downwards.
TAAGTAGTGCTTTGTCAAACAAACCAAGTCTTTGATAACTCAATGCCAAATCCGTATAGGTGGTGGCTATTCTGGGATGCGAATCGAAGTATATTTCCTGCTTGATATCCAGAGATTTTTGGTAATTGTCCAAAGCTGCTTGGTTGTTTTCCAAGCGGAGCTCCAATAATCCGATATTGTTGTAGGTCTCAGCGATTTCTGCTTTCCGAGTGTTGGGAGATATTTTTTGGATCTCAAATGCTAAATTGTTGTAGCCCAAAGATTTTTGATAATCACCCGTTTGATAATAAACATTTCCGATTTGTAGGTAAGTTTTGACAAGGGCTTGCTTACTTGAACCATTTATTCCTTTTTGAATACCCAAGGCTTGCATGTGCAGAGATAGGGCGGTTTCATAGTTTCCTTTGATAGTATAAACCGCTCCCAAATGATTACAGGCAGTAGCCAGTGTCAAGTTAGTACTCGGAAGATTTTCCTCTGAAATACGGTAGGCATTGCTGAATAAAGTATAAGCCTCTTCAAATTTTTTGATTCGATAGAGTTCAAACCCTATTTGATTGTAGGCTTGGGCACAGCGTTTCCATGCCTTCGTATTCATATAGATAGCTGCTGCATCTTCAATGTATTGAAGTGCACTATCCACTCGACCTATTTTTATTAAAGACTCAGCTACGCCAACATATTGATGTGCGTAAGCAGTATCTATAGGTAATTTAGAATGATTGATTCCATCTTGTGCATGAACAGCGCTAGTGTTCATACATAATAGTATGTAAAACACTAAAAAAACTGTTATAAAATATCTGCCACGGTGCATTTAGTAGTCATTTTCGTTCCTTTTTCTGGGCTTCAAAAAGGAAGATTATAGGTAGAAACTGCTGTAAATATAAAAAGTCACAGCAAAGTAAAATAATAACATTTGCTATTTCACAATTATGATTGCTTATTACTTAATCAGTTTTGACGTTTAAAAACAGCATTTTTTTTCGCTTGAAAATTAATGCTGCTATGTATTAAACTTGAATTTCAATAGAAAAAGAATCTATGAAATTCAAAATCAAGCTGTAAGGTAGCCCCCAATAGAATAGCAAAAATCACTCCACAAATAACGAATGACAAGCTGATAGTAGAACGACTTAACCGCCTACGCTTGCTATTAATGCATCGATTTGAGTACTCCAAAGTTGCTTCTGGTCTTCAACTTCGTCGTCATCTGCAAAATCAGTCACCAACAAGATAGTATCCCCTGTTACCTCGGATTTTGTAATTCTAAACTCTAAATACTCATCGTCTTCGTTTTCTTCCATTTTATATCGGATGAAGACATTTTCCTCTGTGTCCAAAACTACTCCCGTTTCTTCATGTCCATCCCAAAAAAAGCTGTAATCTTTTTCGTGGTTATCGACATGATCCGCAAACCACTGAGCCAAGCCCGAAGGAGTAGATAAAAAATTGTAAAGTACGGTTGGTGTTGAACGAACCTTGAATTCTAATGAAATTTTAACCCTATTCATTTGTTTATATTTTTTTCATTCATTAATGCTGCAATGATAATCAAAAAAAATTTTTTAAAAAACCAAAAATAATTACTAATTTTGTCGCTGTTTTTAAACTCCACTGGCTGAATTATTGTTTAGAGATTAATAATTTTATCATCCCGCCAAGACGAGAACAGAAAAAATTCCATGAGGCAATTAAAAATTACTAAATCCATAACGAATCGGGAGAGTCAATCTCTTGAGAAATATCTTCAAGAAATTGGTAAGGTCGACCTTTTGACTCCTGAAGAGGAAGTGACATTGGCAAAACAGATTAAGGAAGGAAATCAAGAAGCTTTAGAGAAATTGACAAAAGCTAATTTGAGATTCGTTGTATCTGTAGCTAAACAATACCAGAACCAAGGTTTATCTTTGAGTGACTTGATCAATGAGGGGAACCTTGGATTGATCAAGGCTGCACAGCGTTTTGATGAAACCAGAGGTTTTAAGTTCATCTCGTATGCAGTATGGTGGATTCGTCAATCCATTTTGCAAGCATTGGCAGAACAGTCTCGTATTGTTCGACTTCCACTCAACAAGGTGGGGTCATTGAACAAAATCAATAAGGCTTTTTCTGCTTTGGAGCAAGAATTTGAGAGAGAACCATCTTCTGATGAATTGGCGGAAGTACTGGAAATTGCGACAGAAGAAGTAGAAACGACCTTAGGTGTGGCAGCTCGTCACGTATCTGTTGATGCGCCTTTCGTAGAAGGAGAAGATAACTCTTTGTTGGACGTATTGGAGAATGGTGGAACACCACAAACAGACAAGAACTTAGCGTACAGGGAATCGCTTCGTAGAGAGATCGAACGTTCTTTGGCGACCCTTACAGATCGCCAAAAAGATGTCATCAAACTCTATTTCGGCATTGGTGTAGAGCACAGTATGTCTTTGGAGGATATTGGTGCAAGATTTGGGCTTACCCGTGAACGTGTACGACAGATCAAAGATAAGGCCATCAACAAACTGAGAAGTGCGTCTCGTAGTAAATTGTTGAAAGCTTATTTGGGCGGCTGATAATTATAGCACAAACAAGAAAATGAAATTGTAAAAAAAATACCCCCTTGCCAATTGAAGCAATAGACGAAGTGCTGCTAAATCGGCAAGGGGTTGTTTGTTTTTGGAAGTAAGAACAAAAGGAATCTTATTTCTTATTTGGTAATAATCATTATTGTAAAAGTTTATGTTTGAGAGTTTACAGGATCGGTTAGACAAGACCATACAGAATATAAAAGGGCAAAGTCAGCTTACAGAATTGAACATTGCTGCTGCCTTGAAGGAGATTCGTCGAGCATTGGTAAATGCAGATGTGAACTACAAAATTGCCAAGGAATTTACCGCAAAAGTGAAAGAAGAAGCCCTTGGGCAGAACGTTATCACTGCCGTAAAACCAGGTGACTTGTTGGTCAAAATCATGTATGATGAGTTGACCACACTCATGGGAGGGCAAGCCAAAGAGTTGGATTTAAGCCAAAAACTTAATATCATTCTCATTGCAGGTCTTCAAGGTTCTGGTAAAACTACTTTCACTGCCAAACTTGCCAAATTTCTAAAAAAACACAACTCTCAACGCCCTTTGCTTATTGCAGGTGATGTATATCGTCCTGCGGCAATCAAGCAGTTGCAGATTTTGGCAGATGGTATTAGTGTTCCTGTCTACACAGAGGAAGGCAGCAAGAATCCTGTTGAAATTGTCAAAAATGGGATTGAATACGCCAAAATTCATGGCAATAATCTTGTAATCATTGATACAGCAGGTCGTTTGGCGGTAGATGCAGAGATGATGAACGAGATCAGTGCCATCAAAAAGGTTGCAAACCCCAATGAAATTCTGTTTGTAGTCGATTCTATGACAGGGCAAGATGCGGTGAATACAGCCAAAGCCTTCAATGATCGATTGGATTTTGATGGGGTGATTCTGACGAAATTAGACGGTGATACCCGTGGTGGTGCAGCATTGTCTATCAAATATGTGGTGAACAAACCAATTAAGTTTACCAGTTATGGTGAAAAATTGGAAGCCATAGCCGTCTTTCATCCAGATAGGATGGCAGAGCGTATTCTCGGAATGGGGGATGTGCGTACGTTGGTAGAGAAGGCACAAGGCGAATTTGACGAGAAGGAAGCTGCCAAGTTGCAGAAAAAAATTCGCAAAAACCAGTTTGATTTTGATGACTTCAAGGCGCAATTGAAGCAAATCAAGCGAATGGGTAGTGTGAAAGATTTGTTGGCGATGATTCCTGGAATGGGTAAAGCACTCAAAGGTGTAGATATTGATGATAATTCCTTCAAAAAAATTGAGGCAATTATAGAATCAATGACCCCAAAAGAACGTGCAAATCCAGGATTGATGAATGCAAGTCGCCGTAGAAGAATTGCAATGGGAAGTGGAAATACACTTCAAGATGTGAATCAATTTATGAAGCAGTTCAACGAAATGCGTAAAATGCTGAAAACAATGTCCAAATTGTCTTCTGCTGGGCGGGCTTTCAAAGGCTTACCAAACCAGAAAAGATAAATTTCCTTTAAATCATAGGAAATAATTGAAGACTTTTGAAGCTTTGGAATAAGCTTCAAGAGTCTTTGTTGTTTAATGTAAAGAACAAAGCAAACATAGTTAATCACTGCAAACTTCAATTCAAAAACACCTGTCATTTCTTGACTCCTTCAAAAACACTCCAATACTTTCTTTATCTTCTTACCCTCATAGGTTTAGCCGCACTGCAATCCTATTCCAATACAGCAGACAATGAATCATTGAAGTGGATGCTCAGACCCGTTAGTTGGGGTGTATCCATGATAACAGACCTATCCTTTACCTTTTACAAAGATTTGGGGTATGTGGCTGAAAACAATGTGTTTACCATCGAAAAAAGCTGTGCAGGGATCAATTTTTTCACAATTTCATTACTCACAGTCGTATTTTCTTTTTTGAACCACTTCCAAAAACCCGTGTATAAATTATTGGCTTTTGGCAACTTCCTACTAGCAACATTCGTTATAACAATAATTGTGAATGTGTGTCGAATCGTCATTGCCGTTCAGTTCTTGTCATTGGGTGAGAGCATCCCCTTTTTGGCTTCTGATAAAATGCACACCATTCAAGGCACACTTTTTTATTGTACTTTCCTGTTGCTCTATTACTTAGGGATTCATTATTCTTTGAAGCTCTATCAAAAAGAAAAAACAGAATAAGGAAAAATAAAAGAAACAGTGTTTCATTTTGACCTCAATAGACACACAGTATGAAACGTTTCCTCAAACCACATTGGGTTTTCTGGCTCATTACACTCCCTCAAATACTACTCATCAGCCTCTACTTTTTTTCTTATCAGATAATAGGCACGCTCTTATCACCCGAAAACTTACAATACTGGTATCTTTTTGGAGGAGCATTGGCAAGTATTTGTGTGTTCAATACAGCTTATGCATTGCTGCAACTCAAACGGGATCAATTGCTTTCCTCTTGGTTTGGTTTGTTTTTACTCATCACTTATATCCCCTATCTCTACTTTTTTTTCTGGCTTTCAAATGATATAGTCCCTCGGAGTATTCCTCGATGGATGCTGTTCGGTGGAGACTTGCTATTGTATGTAGCGACTTTCTTGATGCCTTCACTGGCCTATGGGGTTTTGCTGATTGTCTTGTGGATTACACCCGAAAAGAAAGCAAATCGCCCTTGGACAGACTTTTTGATGGCAGTGGCAGTGCCTGCCACATGGTATTTTTTATTCAATTTCCTTCGTTTCATCAGCCGTCATGGACTTTCGAGCCAATTATTTGATCTCTTTATGGGAGTCATGTTGATTAGTGGCACGGTTGTCTTTTTCATTTTCTTGATTCGAGGCGTTTACATCCTGTTTATCAAAAACTCAATTGTCAATCCTTCCATCCTATTGTTTTTTGGAATAATGATGACCATTGTTTTCCCCATATTGGGATTGTTGTTGAACAATGGAGGGCATGGCGAAACAAAGTTTATTCAATACATATTTGGTGATTTTAGCCACCCATTGTTTTATATACTTGCCCTTGTGAATGGCATTCTTTTGTGTATCCCGAATCCACAAAGCCTTAGGAATCATCTCTTACTCTTCGTTGGACGCTCGATTACTTTTAGCTATATTATCTACTTCTTTTTGGTATTCTTGCCCTATTTACCACTTTCGATTCCTGCAATTATAGTTTTGGGCGCAGGTTTTTTGATGCTGACTCCCTTGTTGGTTTTCATCGTACAAGCCCAAGTCTTGACCCATGATTATCAGTTTTTACAAAAATATTTCAGTTCCAAATGGTTGAAAGCACTTTTCGTTTTGTCTGTGTTGAGTTTGCCGATTTTGTTGGTTACTTCATATTATGAAGATCGCCAAGAATTGCACAAAGCATTGGATTATGTTTATGCGCCTGATTTTAAGGAGAGTAGTAAGGTTGAAATTGACCCCACTACTATTGCAGGTATGGTGGAAAGCATTCGTGAAAACAAAGAAAATACCCGTGCTTGGGGGCGAAAACATCAACCTTATTTGAGTAATTTCTACAAGTGGTTGGTATTGGACAATCAGACCCTCTCGGATAAAAAACTGAATTTGTTGGAGGGCGTGTTTACAGGCGAAGAAGTCGCAATTGCTTCATCCTATAGCAATTATGACTTAGAAAAGAAAAACGAATGGGTAACAATTGACAGTCTTTATACTACTTCAACTTACCACGAAGAAGAAGATTATTGGACAAGTTGGGTGCATTTTGAGATACACAATGGCGGAAATCGGCAAGACGAGTTCCGAACTTCTTTTGATTTGCCAACAGGCGCATGGATAAGCGACTATTATTTGGTGGTAGAAGAAGAAAAGAAGTATGGGATTTTGGCAGAAAAGAAAGCTGCAATGTGGGTATATCAACAAATAGTCAATACCCGAAAAGATCCAGGAATTTTGTATTATTTGAAGGGAAATACCTTGGCCTTCAGGGTTTTCCCGCTTAATCAAAATGAAACAAGGCAAACAGGATTTGAAATTATACACAAAGAACCGCTTGTATTGAACATTGAAGAGGATGCCTTGACTTTGGGTTATGAGGCTATGCAAAAGCCTTTGGAGGAGAAAGTTGAGCTCTTTGACGAAACGATTGCCTACCTTTCTGTAGCTGCAAAAGAGGATTTACCCAAGTTGACTTGCCGTCCTGTTTATCATTTTTTGTTGGATTGTTCGGTTGATAGAGAGGATAAGGTGGAGACATACAGTGAAAAAATGCATCAGTTTTTGAAGAAAAACAATATTTCTTTTTCAGATGCGCGGATTATTGCCAGTAATTACCAAACATTAAAGTTTGATTATGAGCCACAATGGGAAGAAAAACTTAAAAATTTCAAGTTTGAAGGTGGTTTTTTTGCGGAACGTGCCATACAATCTGTTTTGTGGGAACACCAACAGGAGGTAAAGAACACTTATCCTGTATTTGTGGTTGTCACTCGAAACTTGGAAAAGGCGATTTTTACAGGAAAATTGGCGGATAGTAAGTTTATGTTGCCTGAATATAGTCGTTTTTTGCATTTAGATATTTTTGAAAGCGAAGATATTGAAGTGAATGGGCATCAATTATGGAGAAACCCTTACAAACCAATTAGAGGTTTTTACATGAGTCAAATTGAAGACGTGCAGGTATTGGCTTATCCTGATGCAGAACAACCTGAGGCGTATTTATTAGACAATCAAAAACCGAGTATTGTAGTTAGAAAAAATGCAGCTAATGTTTTGAAGAAAAAAGGTTTAGATAGAAAAAACTGGAACAATGCGATTGCCTTGAATGCACTTCAAAAGGATTATATTTTAAATCCCCAAAACCAAGATGAAAAATGGTTGTCTTTGGTCAAACAAAGTTTTCAGGCACATATTATGTCGCCTTTTACCTCGTTTATGGTAGTAGAAAACGAAGCACAAGAAGCGGCTTTGATGGAAAAACAAAGACAGGTATTGAACTCAAAGGCTAGTTTGGATACAGTGGAACAGGATACGGACACAAAATCTATGTCAGAGCCGACTTGGTGGTGGATGTTACTATTTGCAGGTTCATTGGTCTTTATAAGGAGATTCCATTCATAATAAGCGTTCTATCTAAATTTATTTTTGATTTTTAAGAGCTGTTTATGAGGTGTTTGACTGGGGAGTCTCTTTTGTTTTTAGATACTTTATAAAATAATGAATACTTTTACCAAAAAAAATCTAATGAAAAATTCTTCCATTTTTCTAACGCTACTCCTCATATTTTCTTTTGTATGCTACTCCTTCAATTCACCTAAAAAAACAACTTATTTAGCTCCTATTCCGCTAAAAGCGGTTTTGTATGTGCAGAAATATCAGTTGATTGCAGTAGAAGAAATGTATCGAATGGGAATTCCTGCAAGTATTAAAATAGCGCAGGGAATGTTGGAATCCAATTATGGTGAAAGCAAATTGGCTCAGAATGCTTTCAATCATTTTGGTTTGAAGTGCAAAGAGGATTGGGAAGGGGCAAGTATGGAGTATACAGATGATGAGACAGATGAGTGTTTTCGGTCCTATTGCAGTGACTTGGAGTCTTTTCATGACCATACCAATTTTTTGCGTTATCATTATAGAGCATTCTATGATGAACTGTTTGAAGCTAAGACAAAGAGCTATGTAGAGTGGGCAAATGGCTTGCAAATAGGAGGTTATGCTAATAATGACCATTATGCAGAATCTTTGATTAGAATTGTTGAACGTTATGAACTTCATAGGTTAGATCAGCTAACAATTGCAGATGCAATTAGCTATAATCACCTCTTTCCATTGACACTTGAAAACGATAGTTTATTGCTTTTTGATTGGTTGCAAACCACTTTGCAGGATTCTATTCCTCAAGAATAGTAGGTTTTGAAGTGAAAAATATTCATATAAGGCGTATTTATGAGTATAAAATGACTTTTTGGTGACAATATTTATTGCTAAAAAAAAGCTTCAAATAAAAAAAGCTCTGAAAACGCCATTTTTCTGCCCTTCAAATTCAATTAAAAACTATGTCTGATAGTTATATTCTTCAAGTAAAAGCACACTTTACTCCCTTTAGAAACACCAATAATGCGCCCACAATGGCGAAATATATGCGGAATTTATTCCCTTTTTTAGGTATCAAATCACCCGAAAGAAAGGCTTTATTCCGCTCATTTATTGCAGCGAATGGACTGCCTCAAAAGAGTGAATTAGAAGAAGTTGTGAAAGGACTTTTTGCGCTTTCCGAACGTGAATTTCACTATATTGCGATTGATTTATTGGGAAAATTTGCTAAAAAACTTGAAATAGAAGACCTTGATTTATTGGAATTTATGATTGTAAATAAATCTTGGTGGGATAGTGTGGATACCACTGCAAAATGGGTAGGTGTTTTCTTCAAAAAATACCCAGATTTGACAAAAATAACGACAGGACGTTGGATTACATCGGATAATATATGGCTACAAAGAATGTCAATCATTTTTCAGTTGGCATATAAGAAAAATACAGATGTTGAGCTATTATTTGATTATTCCTTGCGAAAAGCGGATTCTAAGGAGTTTTTTATCCAAAAAGCGATTGGGTGGGCTTTGCGGCAATATGCCAAAATTGATGCTCAAAGGGTCAAAACATTTGTAGATGCACATGAATTAGCTCCTTTAAGTAGGAGGGAGGCATTGAAGCATTTTTCTTAGAAGTGTGATTAAATAAGTTATTACCCATCCTACAGATTCGATTCCTCAATTTTTGCTCCCCTACAAAAATTATCAAAAAAGCTCCCTTTTTTCCTTCCTTTAGGAGTATTTGCAAAACCAGAAAGCAAAGGATACTTATAGTATGTCAACTATGTTTAGGAGGTTGTGCCGTTTCAAACAGAAAGGGGATTTCTTTTTTTTAAGTACCTAATCAAAGGTAATCGGGTATTGTTTTTTACTAAATCGTTGAATATGAAATTGCCTTATCTTAAGTCTTGCATCTTTAATTTTGTGTCTCAGTACTTATTGAAGTGAAACCAGCTTCTGTGCGATTCTGAACCTTTGAAATGGATTAGACTCATTCTTGTCTTCCCTCGTGTTTTTAAACAATCAAAAGACAAATGTTCAGAATACCTTCCCCTGTTTTAATAAATAAGTAAGCAATCAATGAAAAAATGAATGATTTGGGTGTAAAAGGAGAAAAGTGTAAGAAAAATACAATAAATGTCATTGTAAGGTAAAAATAGAAATGAAAATTTCTTTTAACTGTGTTTCAATAGGTTATTTGATAAAATTGGCGTGATTCTTGATGGTATGGTAGTCAAGTATGGCTTTCAACTCACTAAAATTGACATCTTTTCCTAACATTTCTTCAAACAGTGCCGTATAATCAATTGCAAGCACGTTGAAACAAATATTAGACAACAACAATAAAGCCCTATACCATGAAACAATTTATCCTTATCACTGCAATGATTTTCGCCAGCATTACAATGGTTGCTCAAAACGGAAACAATACAATCGCTCTAAATAACACAGACGAACAAAAAACAGAACAAACTACAAGCAAAGAAACAGAAGCTGCAAAAGAAATCAAAGCAGCAGAAAAAGAAGCGGAAGTAAGTATCTTTGACAACAACATTTTGCACCCAGAAGTAATCGCAAAGACTGACAATAACAAAGAAGGTAAATAATCAGAACGAATTCTTTTCACCCGAAGAATTGATTCCCGATTTAGATACAATATATTCACCCCAAATTCTTACAAAACATTAATCCCAAGATTCAGATACGAAACGTTCACCCACGTTTCGAGTACGAAGAATTAATCCTGAGATTCAGATACAAAGCGTCACCCATTTTTCAAGTACAGAGTGATTAATCCCAAGATTCAGATACGAAACGTTCACCCACGTTTTGAGTACGAAGAATTAATCCTGAGATTCAGATACAAAGCGTCGCCCATTTTTCAAATACAGAGAGTTAATCCCAAGATTCAGATACGAAACGTTCACCCACGTTTCGAGTACGAAGAATTAATCCTGAGATTCAGATACAAAGCGTCGCCCATTTTCAGTTACAGAGTGATTAATCCCAAGATTCAGATACGAGACGTTCACCCACGTTTCGAGTACGAAGAATTAATCCTGAGATTCAGATACAAAGCGTCACCCATTTTTCAAGTACAGAGTGATTAATCCCAATATTCAGATACGAAGCGTTCACCCACGTTTCAGATACAGAGAATTAATCTTGAGTTCAAGTACAAAGCGTTGCCCATTTTAAATACAAACAAACCATAGCCGTATCGACAGCCTAATGTCTGATAGGGCTTT
>JBGCDY010001089.1:0-1977 GCA_045105835.1 Chitinophagales bacterium | reverse complement strand
ATGAAATTTACAAGCTAACCGTATCAAGCGTGTCGGATTGTGCAGGCAATGTGATTGGCGCATTGAATGAAGCACCTTTGGGACTTGCCAAAGCTCCAGAAGTGGGCGATTTGGTCATCAACGAAATCTTGTTCAATCCCGTTAGTGGGGGCGCAGATTTTGTGGAACTCTACAACAAATCCAACAAAATCATACAGTTATTCGGATGGTTGTTAGCGAATGTGGACTTGGAAGAAAATCCCGATTCCTTGATTAATGTTTCTCCAATCGTTCCAGAACGCTATTCGCTTTACCCGAACCAATACCTCGTTTTGACCGAAAATATAAACCAAGTTCGTAGCCATTACGGACGCTGCAATAACTTACCATCGGGCGGTTTCGTCACTACAGATTTGCCAACTTATGATGACGATGAGGGCGTGATTGCCATCACCGAACCTTTCCGTATTGTTGTTTTAGACCAAGTACATTATTTTGACGATTGGCACTATTCACTTTTGCGGGACGAAAATGGCGTGTCTTTGGAGCGCATTGATGTGAATGCGCCTTCACAAGATTCCAACAATTGGCAGTCGGCTTCCGAGGGCGTTTGTTTTGCCACACCAGGTTATCAAAATTCCCAGTTTTTTGCACCTACTGACAATGGCAAAAATGTCAGCGTCGAACCCACTTCTTTTTCACCCAATGGCGATGGCTTCAAAGATTTCACCACGATTCAGTATGAATTTGACCAAACGGGTTTTACCATCAATATTTCAATTTTTGACAGTCGTGGGCAGGAAGTTCGTCAATTGGTGCAGAGTAAATTGGCTGGCAATAGTGGTAATTTTAAATGGGATGGAATTTTAGAGAATGGGGAAAAGGCTCGATTAGGGATTTATGTCGTGTTTGTGGAAGCGTATGATTTGGAGGGGAATCGAGAGGTTTGGAAAGAGACGGTTGTGGTTGGGGGGAACTTGGATTAATTGGTTTTTAAAACTTAATGAATATAATTATTCCACACCTAAATTCCACAGACAGTGTCTGTGGAATTTAGGTGATGATTTTGCAAATATGTTTTAAAAGTGTAAAGGAAACTTTCCCAATGAAACATCCCGATTTCTTGTGGACAATTTCCAATTTTGGCAACAGTTGCACGAATGACTATCTCTACCGCTTCAACTGTTGGCAGAGTGAAAAACCGCTGCCAAAGCTTCCGCTAAATGATAACATTGTTCTCCTTTTTCAAAACCATCAAAACCTCTCCTTGGCTTATACAAAGAAAGCCCTATCTTCCCTAAGAAGATAGGACTTCAAAATCATTTCAAAAAAAAGAGAGTGCAGCTTCAGTTTATTTTTTAAAGTTCCTTTCCATCTACAAGTTCCTGTTCAAAACCTAAACGTCCTCTAAAATTGGGCTGTACCAAATACAAAGTTCCCATAGTCATGAACAACAAAGCGAGAACAATCAAACCCCATTCAGAAAGGGTAGGGATTCCTGTAGGAGCAACAGCACTTATTGTCATATTTATTTCAAAATCTAAGTCATTTGGATTAGCATAGCCATTTCCACCAGTTACGAGATTACCATCAGCATATTCATTACCTGTAAATCTAAGTTGTGTATCCCCCGAGGTATTGTCGACTACAAAACGATAGGTAGTTCCAGATGATACAGGAAAAGGTGTGGCCAAATTAAAAGTCAGTACCTCTAAGTGCCAGGCGCACTTGGAAAGTTAAGAGAGGCTACTGGGGTCGCAGGAATAGGTATTGAATTGCCAGGTTCTACTGCAATATACAACTCGTAAGTGCCTGCATGGGCTTGCTGGGCAGTTTGATTTGCCGTCACACTGATGCTTGTGATTTCTCCATCTGCACAAGGCAGAAATGTCTGCCCAAAAGAAGTATTATTACTGGTTCCATTAGCCGCTCCGTCATCACGAGTGTGTATAGTGCACTGTGCGTAGGTATATTGAGGAGAAAAGCATAGCAATGCTG
>JBGCDY010001088.1:0-8917 GCA_045105835.1 Chitinophagales bacterium | reverse complement strand
AGGCAACTCATTTGTCATAAGTTCTTGGCAAACAGCCCTTCTATATCTGATACCTCGCTTCTTACTTCTGACCTCTTACTCAAAAAAAGCCCCATGTTTCAGATTCTCTCCAAAACATGGGGCTATATTTTTCAGCAACTCAAAATTCAAACACTCACCAAACAATTGTATTTGGGTTTGTACTTTAAATTTGAGCTTTCCAAGCTATTCTATTGCTTCACCAATTTTCGGTTCACCACCATCCCATCATAATTCAATGACAAGAAGTACATTCCCGTAGGTAAAGATTGAAGGTTCAGTTCCATTTGGTTTTCGCCCAATCGACCTTGGTGTGAAGCACTCAAAATCAACTGACCATCCACGCTGTAAATACTCACATTCGCATTTGCAGCACTTGTGGCATTGAAACTCAATTGAAGGAAGTCCTTTGCAGGAACAGGTTTGATGACAAAAGATGTCGCCAAAACTTCGCTTTCATCAATATCGGTAAAATTGAACATATTGGAGCAGCTATTTGTATCTGTTACTTCCAATTCAAGTTCTGTTCCACTACCCAATCCTTCTACTGTAAAAGGTGTACCGTGTACCGCATTCAGCACTTCACCAGAGAGTAGTGCCACACTATAAGAAGAACCGTCCACTTCCGAAGCACCACCTGTAATGGTAACGGTCGCATCTATGCTATTAGGTGCAGTTCCGACATCATAGGAAATGGTGGAGGTAATTGGATTTAAAAATCTAACTGGAGTACCAGGCGCAATGGTCGTACAAGCATCTTCCACGTCAGGTGTCCCATTGTTGTCGGCATCAGGACCAACGATTGCTGATACATAGTAGCGGGTCAAAGTCGTCCCTGCATCCATTGCATCAAAACGTCCGAGTTCGTCCTCTGCCAAAACTTGCCCCAAGGTTGTACTTGGGCTGTCGTGCAAGATATAGGTCAGTACATCACCCATACCCAAAGTTTCGCCAGAAGTTTGAAGCTCCGTTCTGTCACCATCACAAATCCATAGTTCTTCCGCAGGCATTGTTCCAGCATTTGCAGCACAAGCCGCACAGTTGAAGCTGGCACTGATTTCCATCGCACCACAATTCACGCCATCATTTACTGCCGTTGTATTCACTACATTGAAGGTCACAGAAGATTGGTCTCCAGGTTCTGCATTCATCGTCACGGTTTCGCCAGCCGCATTGCCATCAATGGCAAAATCACTACAAGTAGGTGTCGCCTGCAAAGTACATCCGCCATCCAAAACTTCTACGTCTGCATCAGGCAATGGATAAACGGTCACATTCACCGTTTCTGTTGTAGCACTTCCGTCCGAACAGTAAGCCGTTGCAGTATATACTACCACTTCGGTATCACAGCCTGTTGCCATTTCGCTAATCATGATTTGTGTTCCCACCACAGGATTTGCCAAAGAAGCAGCCGTCCATTCGACTCTATCCAACTGGTTGTTGGGGTCGTTGAGGGTGACTTCCAAGTTGAGTTGGTCGCCACTACATACGCTGAAATCTACCGCAGATTTGCCGAGTTCGACAATGCTGCTAATGGTTGGACATTCAGGTAAAATACAATCGTAGTTTGCACTAACCGTCGTGCTGCTGCAAGCCATTGGTGCACCAGGATTAGATACATTGAAGGAAACAGCCGAGTTGTCACCGTCAATTTCAGTACTCACCACAGCAGTTTGACCTGCATCCCATCCTTCAATCACATATTGCGGACACGCTGGAATAGCCGTAATCGTACAGCCATCGCCACTTACATTTGTCGTAGCCGAAACTTGTGGATAGTAGGTAATTGTGACTTGTTCGGTCACTACAAAACCATCATTGCAAATTACCGATACGGTATAAACCGCTTCCAAATTGGAACAGCCCGTCACTTCTTCAGAGACTTCAATACTTGCACTTGAGCCAAGTACCGTTCCGTTTTCATTCGTCCATTCTATCTCATCCAATTGGTCGCCAAAGTCGCTGATGTCCACTGTTAAATCAACCGTTTCGCCACTACAAGCATCCGCATCTGGAGAAACAGAAGAAATCGTTGGACAAGGCACACAACCTGTCTCGCCCGTCAAAGTCGTCTCACAACCAAAGCCATCGACTACAATCACTGTATAGTTGTAAGGAGAATTGTTGATAACATCGCCCACTTTGTCAGGAGAGTTAGACGCTACGGCATATCCACTACTAGAACCACCAGAAGCTCCTTCAAAGCTCACTTGAAGTGTACCAGAAGCACCTCCCAATTCGCAATCTGTGAAAACTTGCACGCCTTCAATCGCTCCATAAGCCTCCACACAATAGCTATCATCGGTCAAATCAAAACAAACACTGGCATTGTTCAACGCCGTATTCAAAGCACTCAATCCACTACCTACAAAGGTGCTTGGATTCACACTTCCAGCATCGTCATACGCCAAACCATAGACACAATATCCTCCGCTGTTTATGGCAGTAAATGCACCATCATTGTTCACCCCTGTAATCTCATTATTGTTGTCTACGACCACATATACATAGGCATCTGCTCCAAATCCAGAAGGATTCGTTGAGAAACTTGGTGCTGCAAAATCAGCTCCATCATCTCCCATACAAGCCTTTGTGGTATTCGGTGCAGTCAAAACTCCTGCATCAGGCGTACAAGTCACATCACAATTCACATTGCCCGTCAATTCCAATTCACAACCTGCGCCATCCGTCACAATTACGGTATAAGCATAAGGGAAACTGTTGATTGCATCACCATTTTTGTCAGGTGAATTAGCAGCCACGCTGATGTTGCCGCTTCCTCCAGATGCACTACTCAAATCCACAGTCAATGTACCAGACTCTCCACTTGGCGCACAATCTACGGTCACCAAAACGCCTTCAATAGCTCCATAAGCTTCCAAGCAATAAGCCGCATCGTCACCAATTGCATAACACAAATCGGCAGCATCCAAATCATTGCTCATTGAGAAAGTCGAAGCACCAACAAAGTCCTCCAAATCCATTCCTGCTGCTTGAAGAGCTGCTCCATTGTAGGCAAAACCATACACACAAACCGTTCCCGCTTCAGTAGCCGTATAGCTTCCGTCTGCACTGATGGCTTGTACTATTGAAACCGCACCTGCGCTGGTAATCAAATACGCATAATCAGGTGTTCCAACCAATCCCGTTGAAGGTTCGGTATCAAATCCAGCCGAAGCTGCAAAAGCCCATTCTCCCGTTCCGTCACTGCAAAGCGCAATGTCAGCAGGTGCTTGCGGCAAACCTGCATTGGGGTCACAACAATTCGGTTCAGTAAATCCATCAAAAGCAACACCACAATTGTCTGTTTGTCCTGCAATACTATTGCTAATGGTCAAAGTGTAGCCATTGAAGTCTGCAATGCTCAAGTTTTCTATCGTATAAGTATCGTTCATAGAATCGTAAGTAGCCGTCAATGTGCCACTTCCATCTTCAAAAACATAGCTTGCGTCCTCCAAAACAGGATTGCCGCCATTGTTAGCTCCACCAGTCAAACCACTTATGGTCACATTGTATTCGTTTTCACCCAAAGCACACAAAATTCCGATGCTTGCAGCTTCAATTGGAGCAACCAAACCTATCTCCAAACCTTCGCTGACAATACTGCATTCCTCAATCAACGTAGGGCTGTCTTCATATTTGTTTGCCAAAAACGGAATTGCATAATATTTGCCAGCCTCCA
Source organism: Chitinophagales bacterium (assembly GCA_045105835.1). GTDB lineage: Bacteria > Bacteroidota > Bacteroidia > Chitinophagales > UBA2359 > JAUHXA01. Next base: position 5,217 of record JBGCDY010001088.1, on the reverse strand, counting down.
AACCATCTACACAACTGTGTGCAAGATTGTAAGCATCGTTTTCGTCTCCAAACCAAGCATTTCCTGCTGCAATAGCGGCTTCTACGCCCGCCACATCATCACTTGCTGCGACTGCCCATGCCATTCTGAAACTCGTACAATCGTAGCTTGCTCCACTTGTAGTCAGGTCAATGCCTTCTTCACAACACAATAAATTGCTTGCAAGTGCATCTGGCGTTCCAGCCGAAGCTGCATTCAAGAAAGCAAAAGACAAATCAACTGCTGCTGCATTGCCCACATTTCCATTGATAGGCACCCAATTCGTAAATCCTTCTCCCAACAAATCCCAAAAATCTTTGAACAAAGCCATATCGCCTGTCTGAACATCTGTTGCATCCCAGAACCACTGCCCATACTCGTCAAATGACATTTCAGGAACAACGCTTATCCAGTATTTACCTGCCGTAAGGTCAAGACTATTTGCCAAAGGCAAGTAGAAATTCGGGTCGGTAGCATCAGTGGGAACAATGTTCTCACTAAAAACCACACTTGGGCCAGGTTGATTGAAAAAGTCTACCGTAATGGTCACTTTCACACTATTTACAGTTGCTCCAACACGGCTAAAAGAACCCGTTACTTTCACTGCATCAATGGTCAAACCATCACTCGATACAAAAAAGTCATCCGCTGCTTCCATAGCCTGATTACTCATGTCGGTAAACAACTGAACAGGAGGTCCATTCAGGTTATCTACTTGATTCATCACATCTGCCTCACAATCAGGCGAAACACTAAAAGTCTGTACCAATTCACAACCTAAAGCGTCTGTAAGTGTGAGGCTATAAGTTCCCAAAGGCAAGTTCGCCAAATCAAGTGAAGCATTGTCCCAAATCAAAGCTTCTTGACCTGTAGGCACCAATTCAGTCGCAGGATCAGCATCACTGACCACACTCACCGTATAAGCTTCTGTATGATTCGGATTGTTGCTGAAGTAGTCATCAAAAGGCAATCCACCATCAAAACTAAGAGTCGTCACCGCTTCATCTTCCGAACAAGCATTGGTACTTGCATTTGCACTCAAAGCAATGTACTGTTTGACATAAGTTCCTTGTGAACTCACTCCAGCACATTCTCCAATAAAGGTATTGTCAAGGTTAATAATCATTGGAGCAAGGTAGTAAGTCGCTCCATCTCTTCTAACAGGCAAACTAACCGTTCCATCTCCTGTTGCGCCCACAACGTTGGTGCCATAAAAGCCCAAAAAGTTATCGTCATCCGTTACGTTGTCATCACTTGGAGGGCTACCTGGCAACAAACTTGCATCAATACCTGTTTGCCCCAAAGGATCTTCAATCACCCACAAACCCCATGCAATGGTTTGTGTAGTAGCATCATAGGCATAAGGGCCCGCCGAAGTAATGTCAAAAGTATCGTCGTTTCCACAAACAGCATAAGGGCTCTCTGCCGTTCCTACTGTCGTGGAAAGACCACTCGCTACATTGGGCAATACCGTCACTGCTACTTCATCCGTACAGGTAAAACCTTCACAATCTGCCACTGCGGTATAAAAAACAGTTCCACCATTAGCTGAGGTCACTTCAATAGAAGGATCTGTGCCTACTTCAATACCAGACACTTCCCACCTTACAAACTGGCAATCAAAACCACCATCTCCGTCATTGAAGACCAAAGAAGCACTGTTGATAGTAGGAAGTTCTGTTCCTCCAAACAAGCATCCAAAGTCCATTACATACAAGACCCATGCTCCAATAGTAGGTTGTCCTACAAAACTACCTCCACCACCATCTCCATCAAACACACCATCAAATGCGCCTGTAGCTTCTCCAGCCGTAAAACAAACATCAATCGTATTGCCGTTATCGCCATTCAGTCCTCCTACAATTCCAGAACCAATCCATAAATCTTCGTAAGCACCACTTCCATGATCCAGACTCAAATAAGTCCCATTGTTGTTGGCAACAGAAATATTGACGCACAATTCCTTGATAGAACCAGGGCCTGTTTGGGCAATCCCAGTATTGACAGGAGGCACACTGAATGTAAATGCCGTCACATCAACAGAAGGTTGTTGGCTTGCAGTAATACAAGATTGTAATGCGCCTGTAAGATTAGTTGCTCCAATTGAAGCTGTAGCCGTATCATCTGTCCCGCCAATACTCCCCATACTTGCAGTAATCGTAACAGGTTCATTCGGACAAACCGTCACATCTTCTCCTGCAAGAATACCACCATCACAAGAAGGGCAAGCATCTTCTGATACTTCTACCGAAATGGTTTGAGAAGAAGTACTGTTGCCCAATGAGTTGGAAGCCACCAATTCTGCTTCAATCGTACCACTTGTTCCTGCAATGACTTCAATCTCTGGATTTTTGCTACTTGAACTGATGATATCCAATCCAATATCTCCATTCAACACACTGAAACTCCATGTCCACTGCGTAGGATTGTCTTCACTCGTATCTGTAAATTTGATTTTTCCGTTGGTTGTACACACCACTACTGGATCATCATCGGGACTATATGTGAAGTTTGCGATTGGAGGATCCGTAATCGGCGTACATTTGATTTCTTCCAAATCATTGGTCCCCATATTAGACCGAGCACCATTTGTCAAGACTTGTTCCATTGCAGACTGTTGCCCATTTGAGAACAAAATCAAACACGCATCTGCCGAGTAATCCATGTAGTTCATATACATGACCCCACCTTGTGATGCAGGCGTACATTGGTCTCCAAGTACAGGAAATCCCGAAACATTGCAGAAAAACTGCGACGAGCTTGAAAACTGGTTGGGAGTATCAAAAATTTCATCTCCATTTCCTTCACTACAACCATTGGCAGTTCCCCAAGTGTGGTACAAACCAAGCCAGTGACCTACCTCATGGGTAGCTGTTCGTCCCCAGTCATAATTGGATTGGAGCAAACAACCTGCACAAGGGCCACAATCAGGACTAGAAGCACCAAAGTTTTGAGCACGAATCACTACCCCATCCGAAGCGGTAGTTCCTCCAGGAAATTGAGCAAAACCCAATACAGAAGGAACGCCATTGATAGAAATAGAAGGTACTACCCAAAAATTGAGGTACTCTTGATTGTTCCAAATAGGAGAAATTTCCCAAGCATCATTGTTTGGACCTGGGTTACCTCCAAATGAAGCGGGGAAATCAGTAGGAAATCCTGCAAGTGAGCGTCGAACAATGGCTTTGTCACCATCTACCAAGCCCTCTGGATTAAGAGTCGTTGTCACTGGATGATCAAATGTAGCCAAACAAAATTGGATACAAGTTCCTGTACTAGAAGCATTCGCAATCGCTTCTACCAAATCCTTATTGCCATCACCATCCAATGCTTCAAGTAGGTCTTGATTCGTACCTGCATAATCTGCATTCAACTGGCAAAGTTGTGATTCTATCTGTGCTTCTGAGATATTTGTCTCAGGGCTGTTTGGATCGTACAATACATGCACAACAACAGGAATCATAATCGTTCCACCAGCAGGACAAGCATCTTGGTCTTTTTCCAAGGCTGCTTTATTCCCCAATTGGTGCATATGAGACATTTGCTGCTCTATTTTTTTCTGCAAACTTGGATCTTGGTCATACGCTGCTTGCATGGATTCCATGGTAGCACATCTATGTTGGGCATAGACTGTATTGCCAAGTGTTGAGACCACTAAAAAAAATAGGGTCAAAAAAGGTAAGACTAACCGCATATTTGTTTTGTTTTAAGAAATTGAAGACTAATCATTTTATCTTAAGTATCTAATTGAATTCAAATTGGTAATTCAAGTCAGGTTTAGATTTCGGTAATTTTATGGAGAATCGTGGGGCTTGGCTTTATACAACCGTTCCATTTCACAGGTTTCGTCAAGAGTCAAATAACAAAAAAAATCCAATCTAATGTATTAGATATGGAGGGCATTTTTTAGCATACTGCTGACAGAGCTTGTGGAATGTACTATTTGCTGTATTTTATGGGCTGCAATTTACCCAAAAAAAAAAGGCTTTTAAATAAAAGAAATGCTAAAAAAAAATATTTAGCAATGATTTGGGATAGGTTTCTATTAATTTTCTCCAATTTTGGTATTTGATTGAATCTATTTAAATACCAAAAAATGAATCCCGCCTCTCTTTCCTTCAATGCCTTCCAAAAAGATTTTACAGCAGATATCGCACCTTTTTACGAAGCCCACGAAAACAGTTTTGATTTTGCAGGGATTCATGGCAGAAAACATATTTCAAGAGCCATTGTATTTGGAGAATGTATCGCTCGCTATTATGCAAAGCATTTCCATTTGCAGGTTGATTTTGAAGCCGCTCGCACTGCAATAGCCTTTCACGATGCAGGCAGAGAAGGAAACGGAAAAGATTGGTGGGAGACAGAAAGTGCTGCATTGTGTTTGGCGTATTTGCAGCAAAAAAATAAGGATGAAATTTATTGCAGTCAAGTCGCCAATTTTATTTCCCAAAAAGAGGAAGCACACAGTTGGGGGCAAATTGTGTATGATGCAGATGTATTGGAAATCATGCGTTTGTTTTGCAACACGCCAGATGGGCTTCAAAAATTCAGAACAGGTGAATTGTATTTTTTGAGCCATAAAGATGTACTAATTCCTCCTACTTCAAAAGCGGAAAAAACGGCTCGGAATCAAATCATTGAGGAGGCATGGGCACTGATTCGAGCGACAGAGGAGGCAGGAACAATTCGGGTCAGCAATGACTATTTGCAGGATTTAGTAAAGTGGATTGGTGAAAATGAAGCGAAATTTCCGTTTATTTGGGAATGCTTATTCAAAGCATAGCAACTTTTTGACACAAAACTCACAAATTTAAAACATGGAACCCACGAATCGAACCAAAGTAAAAAGAATCCCCAAAAGAGGGCATTATGACTTGGAAACCATCTGTGCCATTTTAGACGAAGAATTTGTCTGCCACATGGGGTTTGTCCACAAGGGTTATACTGTGGTCATCCCGACTTTGTATGGCAGAATGGGCAACTACCTACTAGTTCATGGCGCATCTACCAGTAGAATGTAAAAAAAAAAAAAAAAAGAAGTGGATATATGCCTCACCGTAACCATCACCGATGGCTTAGTTTTGGCAAGGTCTGGCTTCAATCACTCTGCTAATTACGGTTCTGTCGTCGTCTTCGGCAAAGCCCAACTAATCGCAGGCAAGGATGAAAAAGACGCAGCATTGAAAGCGGTTTCAGATC
>JBGCDY010001087.1:0-4821 GCA_045105835.1 Chitinophagales bacterium | reverse complement strand
CAAAAAGGAACTTGTATCCGCCCCCAAAGCTTGTCCTAACTTAATCATTTCGCTCAAACCCCGAGAAATCAACATCGCCTTGGAGTTCTCACCAAAACCCAAACCTCGCAACATACCTGCTGCAATTGCCATGATATTTTTCAAGACTCCTGCCAATTCAACTCCTAAGACATCGTGACTACCATAGACCCGAAACATAGATCCCCTCAAAGCTTGTTTGCCTTGTTCAATCACCTCATTGAAGCGACTCGCCACTACAGTTGCGGTGGGTTCATTGTTGGCGATTTCTTTGGATAAATTGGGACCTGACAAACAACCAACTCGAATGACCACACTCTCTTTTTGGATAATGTCACTCATGGTGTAAATGTATTCCCGTCGAAGAGGAATCGCCTTGTCCATTGGCGTATTGGGAGGAAGGTCGAGCCCTAAGCCTTTTGTACCATGAATCAAAATGTGTTCGGGAGTGAGACAGGGAGCCGCTTTTTGCATCATTTCACGAAAATTGGAGGAGGGCACAAGTGGAAAGATGAGTTTGCAGTTTTGTGCCACTTCTTCCAAGCTCATGGTAGGAGTCACATTGGGGTGCATTTTTTGTCCTCTATTGAAGCGTTTGTGGAGGATGTTTTCGTACACCTCTTGTCGGCGAACATATATCAATACCTTCCCATTGAGTGCCATGACATTTGCCATTGCAGTACCAAAATTTCCCGAACCGATGACCCCGTAGCTCATAATGTTGAATTTTTGAATAGTGAATTCTTTTAGAATTTAGACGAGAGATTAAAGACGTAAGACTTGAAAATTTGATAATGAGATTCTTATAAAAAATTACAATTAATATTAATTTATTGACGATTGATTTTCTATAAATAGGCTGTAGCTTCAAGTTATGTTCACTCCGTAGGAGTACAATATTTGTAGAAACCCTTTAAAGAGTAACTACCAACTCCATTAGGAGTTGAACATCAGCACTATTTGCTTATTGTATTTGGATTGAACTCTTATGGAGTTCTGTAATTCCTTTCTTCCTTTTTCTACAAATGTTCAAGCCCTAACGAACTTCATAAAATACAAGTCTTTTTTTTAAAAAAATAGTCAATAAATTAAATGTTTTATCCAATATCAAATCAATTTCTCCAACTCGTAACCCAATAAGTGATTGTGGTAATAATAGAGCAAATTCATGTTGTCGCTCGTAATATCGCCCTTATCGGTTTTTCGCACAGGCCGTTCTGTATGATACAAACCAATATTGCTCAAGCCATGATTGATGAGCCTATGTATGTCTGTGTTCAAGTGATCCGCTACTTGAAGTTCCCCTCGTTTTGCCCTAAGGTTCAGTTCTTTTCTGATTTTCTCAATCATTTCCACAAATTCATCATAAGCAATGACGCGTTCTTCTTCGGGCAATCGAAGCAAGCCAAAAATGTCAAATTGAGGATTTCTTTTCTTCAATATCTCAAAGGCAATGAAGGAAATCAAATCACTGGAAATAACCACATTGTGCTGATAGAACTGCTTTAAAATTTGTTCGCCCAACAAGCGAGTATACTCCTGATCCCTTTGTTTATCCACACTCATTTTCCCCTTCGAGACAAAGTAATTGGAAATATCAATGGGATTGCCATTCGTGTCCAAACTCTCTCCATTTGCATCTACAGAATGCCCAAAAATGTCCATAGGTCTGCCGAATGAAAGCGAAACTTCCGAACGTTCGCCCATCATACTGCTCAAAAATTCATAAGCCTTCTTGCTGCTTGGGAAGACATCTTTATCAATGAAGTACTTTTCTTTGCCGCTTTGCTTCAAATGTTGTTCAATCAAGCGTTTGGCTTCAAGGACAAAGTGGTAATTCAAGACGAGTGGGACAATGAAAATTTTGTTCCCACGATCTTTGGGTTCTTTTCCATATTTGGGAGGAGGATTCACAAAATTTTGTCTTTGCGCCTCGACAATCGTTCCCAATAAACCCAACTTCAAACGGGACTCAATTGAACCCGAACGAGAGCGGGTTCCGCCTGGAAAAAACAAGCTGTGACAACCTCGTTCAACGGTGATTTGCGAGTACATTTTGAGGGTTTCCATGTAGAGCGGATTCTTTTTGCGCCTATCTATACGAAAAGCCCCCAATCGGCTCATGAAATAACCAAATACCCGACTGTTGAACAAATTTAATCCTGCACCATACAAAAATGCAGGTAAACCAATCGTATGTAAAGACCAACCTACCAAAATGGAATCCAAATTACTGAAATGAGTTGGTACTACTACTATTGTTCCCTTCAATGAAAGTTCTCGAATCAACTCAATTTGACCTGTAATTTTCAAACGATCTTTGAGACGGTATTTGATTTTCCAAAACTTACGAGAAGAAAAAGCATTTAGCAAACGAGAGATGAAACGGGGTAAGATTTTGCTGGCTACATAATAGGTTTTTGGACGAAAAAGCCCTACGATTTCCTCTGCATATCGGCTGATAATCGTATCAAAAATAGCTTCTTCAGCAGAACTGAGTCCTTTTTCGTGGTCGTGTTGGGTCGCACTTTCGAGCAAGACTTTTTTGACCTTTTTGTGCCAAAAATCCCAGTCGTCTTTGGGGTCAATTCGCCAAGGTTCTTCCTTGATGCGAATTTCCTCTAAGTACCTGGTACGAGCCAAAATATCGTGTAATTTTTTTGGACTTCCAGCAACTTCTCGAATTTTTTCCTTGCTTCGAACAATGTAATCTTTTATAAATTGCGCCCTTTGCTGCCCTACATCGTGAATGGGCCAGTCCTCAAGACTGGGAATCGCAAAGTTGTATTCACCGTGTTCGTTTATTTCATGCTTTAAAGACATGGGCAGAATAACTATTGATGTTGAATGAAAAACTAAGCTCAAAATACAAATTCAAACTTGTAATCAAAACATTGGTAAACAGAAACTGTTTTGAAAAGGGAAATGGAATGGATTATCTCTGCAATATTTCTTGTCTCAATGCCTCTTTTGCATCCTTGTTTTTGCGTTTTGGATTGTAGTTTATGATCAATTCTTCAAAGGTTTTGAAAACGATTCGTGGATAGAAAATCCATTTATTGGCAATATTGGCAATGATAATGATTGGGATGGAGGTTAATATTCCTGGTAAACCAAAAATAATCACACAAAGAAATAATTTCCCTTTTAAGCTTCCACTACTCCTACCTGAAAGTACTTCTTCAAGAGTATCTATAAAATATCCAAACCCTATCGCTTGCCAGAAAAGTATAGATGATAATACGATGAAAGTAAGAGGAATAATTGGATCCTTACGATTGAGATTGTAAGGAGGACAAGCACTTTGCATTTTTAGCTTGCACCGTCTTGTAAATTTGTTCCATGCCTCTAACCTGTCTGCAATGGGAAAAACTTGATTCGGATTTGTTTTATAGAATTCGTGAATAGAAAACTTTGCATCATATTCCTGTTCGATGTATTTTTTGATTTTCAGGGATGTCAAAACAAAGTTGTAATCTATGCTGTGACCATATTTGGATAATAGTTCGTTCAATGAGGATTCAGTGACTCCTGATTGTTTGTCAAATTTTTTTAGTGCTTCAATAATATTTTTTTCGGAAGTTTTCATATTGTAGTTTCAGTTGTGGACTTCAAAAATAAAAAAATGTCAGACAAAACCATTGATTCAGTGGTGAAGCGCATTCAAAAGACTTCAAAAAATCATAGAGGATTGTTTATTCAAATAAACAGAATTATTGACAATGGTTCAATGTTTTGATAGCCAATGCATTAATGCAGGTAGATGTTTTCTCTGTACCAGATTGAAGAAATAGTATTGGTAAAAAGGCTTCATTTAGCCCTCTTTATCTTTGTAGGAACAAATTGAAAACAAAACACAACTTCAATATGAAACGCATTTTTTTACTATTGCTATGTTCAGCATTAGCCTTGCAAGCAAATGCACAGGATGCTTACCACAACTATTTAACTTCTTTTTTGGAAGATGAACACAGTGTTTCGGGAGGAGATTGGCTATTTTTTGACAATGAAGCGGCGATTTTGAATGATGCGGGAGCTTATGGCGCGTCTAATTCCATACAAGATGCAACAGATCAGGTATTCTCCAAAAAAGTGCGTTTTGTGATTGGTCAGGCAGGAACGAATTCTTGGGATGCAGGATGGAACATTCGCAACAACATCTTGGTGCAGCCAAATGATGTCTTGTTGGCAGTGTTTTATTTGCGTTCGGAAGGTGGCTCAGGAAGCGTTAATTTTTTGGCAGAACATGCCACAACTTATGCAAAGGAAATCTACTTAAATCTACCTGTAGTGGAAGAATGGACTCGCTATTTTGTACCCATTAAATCTGCTAAAACCTATAGTGTGAACAATTTGTCATGGGGTTTTCACTTAGCAAGCCAAGCTCAAACGATTGAAATGGGCGGTTTTACGGTGATAAACTTCAAAAAAACAGTAGCACTGGAGGATTTACCCAATGAGGTCAACAATCAACTGTATGGAGGCTATGAGGAGGATGCTCCGTGGCGAACAGTGGCTGCAAATCGCATCGAAGAATTGCGAAAAGCAGACCTAAACATTATCACTACTACGGAAAGTGGCGATGTGGTAGAGAATGTACCCGTTGAAGTGAAAATGCTGCAACACGAATTTGGTTTTGGTTCGGCGATTACTGCCAATAGGATTGCAGGGAACAATGCTCAAAATGTGATTTATGAAAACAAATTGACGAATCTCGATGGCAAAGGTCATGGCTTCAATTGTGTGGTGTTTGAGAATGATATGAAGTGGCCTGCATGGGAAGATGAGTGGTTGGTGAGTAGG
>JBGCDY010001086.1:0-3059 GCA_045105835.1 Chitinophagales bacterium | reverse complement strand
TTAAAGATAGCCCTTCAATTCACCCTTCAAAATCTTCAATGCCTTAGAGATGTGGTTTTCGACTGTATTGACCGAAATTTCCAATGACGCAGCTATCTCCTTGTAAGTCATTTGTTCATAGCGACTAAGCGTGAAAACCATTCGGCACTTTTTGGGTAAGGTAGCAATCGCACTTTGGATATCCGTTTTCAATTCAGCAGCTTGCAGGTCGTCTTGTGCACTGTTTTTACTGGATGAAATCTGGGGTAAATTGTCCAGGTTATCTGTAGGGTGGCGGCGATTTTTTTGGATATGATTCAAAGCCGTATTCACTACTGCTCGACGCAAATAAGCCTTCAAAGAAGTATTGATTTGAATGGTTTCTCGTTTTTTCCAAAAACGCATAAACACCTCTTGGACAACATCTTTTGCAGCATCCTTTGACTTCAATAAGCGGTAAGCAGAAATGCAAAGCGTAGAATGGTAGGTCTTAAAAATAATTTCGATAGCCTTCGCCTCATCCGTTTGAAGCAATCGCAGTAGTTCGTCATCGTCGAAATTATGTGGGGGCATACTTGCTTGTTTTTAATATATGGACAACTAAACTCTCAAAAGTTGCATCAACAAAGATAGCAAACAGAAATTAATGCAAATTGAAATAAAAGTTAAAATCCAAATGAAGACATTAGTAATTGGATTCAGGATAGGGTTTATTTTTTCCCTCTATTCCAATTTTCATTCATTAAGAATACGCTTATCACAAGTATTCCGTAGCTTTGAAGCCATAAAATTTAACTACAAAATGAAGACACTTTTATACATCTCTTTCTTAATGTGGGCTTTAGTAGGCTGCAATAAAAATACTGCTCCCTCCAAAGGCAAACACGAAATCAAAGTAGCCTGCTACAATGTCGAAAACCTCTTCGACACCAAAGACGATGCGGGTAAGATAGACGAGGAATTCATGCCCGAATCCAAAAAAGAATGGACACAAGAACGCTACATCAAAAAACTCAACGGCATCTACAAAGTCCTCACAAGCATGGAAGGCGACGGAAATGTGCCTGCAATTATTGGACTCACCGAGGTTGAAAACAAAAACGTATTGCGAGATTTGGTACGACAAACCTCTATCAATGAACGTTATGGAATCATTCACCACGAATCACCCGATGTTCGAGGGATTGACTGTGCCTTGCTTTACGACAGTTCTATCTTCAAGGTCTTAGAACACGAAGCTTTGCCCATCACTTTTGACTTTTCCCCAGATGTCACCACTCGTGACATCATCTATGCCAAAGGTCAAATCAATGGAACAGACGAAATCTTGCATGTTTTTGTCAATCACTGGTCGTCTCGAAGAGGCGGTTTGGAAGCCTCCGAAATCAAAAGAGTCACCTGTGCTTTGGTTTTGAAGGGCAAACTGATGGAGATTTTTGCGGAAGATGAAAATGCCAAAATAGTCATCATGGGTGACTTCAATGACGAAACCGACAACAAAAGTATTGTCCAAACTTTGGGCGCAAAAGTAAATTCCAAGGCTCTACAAAATAAAGAACTCTTCAATACTGCAGCAGCTCTCGACAAGGCGGGGAAAGGGACTTACAACTACAAAGGGAATTGGAATATGCTTGACCAAATCATCGTCTCAGGCAACTTGCTGAACGACAAAAAAGGACTAAATTCCAGCTCTAAGATGGTTATTTTCCAAGAAGATTGGATGATGTATGACGACAAAAAGAAAGGCAAAGTACCGAGTAGAACTTATGGTGGTCCCAACTATTATGGAGGCTATAGTGACCACTTGCCTGTTTATTTGCTTTTGACTTATTAAAACCACAAGAAACAACGGAAGTCTCAAAGACTTCCGTTGTTTGATTTACAGCAAAAACCATTTTTTTTGTGTAAATTAGCAATATGGGTCAAAAGAAAAGGTATCGGATACCTCACTTTGAAGAAAATCAAATCAATGAATAAGTCAGCATCACTTTGATAAATGAAAGGTATCCGATACCTCTACCAAATCATCAAGAAAAACTCTCAGCAACATGAAAAAATCAATACGACTTACCTTACTCTGCTCGCTCCTTTGCAGCTTATCATTCTTCAATGTCCAAGCCCAAAGCACAGGAGAACGGGTATATACCATTTTTCAAACCCAGTGTAGCAATGCAGGCTGTCACAACAATGCAGATGCAATGTCAGGTTTGGATTTGCAGGGAGCAGGAGCAAATGCCATGCTCGATGTGTACAATGGAATCTACCGACAACAGCCCATCAATACGGCCGCAAAGGATGCCGATTTTCAGCTCATTTATCCTGGAGATCCTTACCGAAGCAGTATTTTTAGGTACATCAACAATGGTTTGGCAGGTGATGTTGATTTGTTAGATTTAGAAGATGCAGCAGGGATTCACGCCAATATTGAAGTATCGGATATCGAAAAAGAAATGGTCAGACAGTGGATTGTTTTTGGTGCGCCAAGTACAGGAGAAGTCATTGACCCAGATTTGATTGAAGAATTTTATGCAGGAAATGGTATTTGGGCATCCGACCCACAAAACCCACCTGCAAAACCCGACCCAAGTGAAGGTTTTCAGATTCATTTAGGGCCCATATTTTTAGAGCCATCGGATTTGGCTTCGGGCTTATTGGAGGATGTGGAATACTTGTCAAAATACTACTTGCCAGAATACCTCGGCAATGTGGAAGTCAAAGAGATAGAAACCCATATTGGCAGTTCACACCATTTCATCATCTACGAGTTTACCGACCAAAATGCTGCCAACAACATGCCATATGGTTTGCGGGGTGTGAACCATGACAATGTGGTATTGGTGGATGCTTACCAAGAAAGTCGCTCAACGGTTTTGCCCAAAGGAACGGCTTTTAGATGGCAACAGGGAACGGTTTTGGATTTGAATGCCCATGTTATCAATTACACCAATACTTCGATTACCGCCACAGATGTTTTCATCAATGTCTATACGCAGGACTATGGTACTGCCGCCCAAGAAATGAATGTCCAATTATTGCCCAATTTCGGGATTTCGATACCCAATGATGGCGAACTCGAAACG
>JBGCDY010001085.1:0-4065 GCA_045105835.1 Chitinophagales bacterium | reverse complement strand
CTCAGACCAAACCACAATTTTACTTACCGCACTATTTAACAACCAGTTAACCAATTCAAACCCATATTGGAGTTTGAATCTGAACCCAAACTTGTACTTGAATCTATCCCCGAATGAAGAAGATTACATTTTATTATAGTGTGTTGTGTAAATATTATTGGTTTAAACCCACAATTTCCACTCTAAACCCATTTTCTATGAATAAACTATACCTCATACTAGTGAGTATACTGGCATCCGCCTGCTTTCTAGTTCCAGTGTCTCAAGCCTTTGCAGAAGGATCTGCAACCCTTGGGGCGAACACCCAGTCCTATGTCCCCAGCGACCCAAAATGTGCTGCGGGCTTAGCCACCTACCATACTGATAACTCTGGAGGTGGTTTTGACGGTTTTGTTTACAGCGATAATCCGCCGTCAACACTTTCCCCCGTCAATGAAAGATTATACGTTCATGTAAAAGACTTCACCAAAGAAACCATTTATATGGGTTTCTTGGCGAATTACGATGGGAACGCTTACTTTCGAGTAATGGCACCTGATGGCTCTGTAGCGTGCGGACCATTCAGTATGTCCATCAGTGGCTTCCTCAATTCTCCAGAAGGTGGGATTGACAATGTATCCGAAGCCTATGCAGGTCCCAAACAGTTAGTAGGAGGAAGCGGTTATGATGCCGCAGTTTGTACTCCTTCTATGAATGGTGACTATTGGATAGAAATCAATGCGAATGATCCAAATGTCAAAAGCGACGTAGGTTTGGACATTTCCTTATTTGATGTAACCGTTTACGGCGAAAAATGCAATGGTTCTAATGGAATCATTGATGGTCGTTTGTATTCTTACACATGGGCATTCAGTAACTTGGGTTTTGCCAACCCTTTCTGTGGAGAATTATTTGCGTATAGTACAGCAGATAGTATCGTAACAGCCATCACTGCTTTGTCAGACGAATCAGCAGGATTGGGTTTTCGCCCTTTCCGTTGGACTGCTTCTTTCAACGCAACAGGTACAACGAACACAGGAACAGCAGCAGATGACCTTCAATCGGTTCACGCTGCCAATTCAACTGGTCCACTGTATCCGATTTTCCTAAACGATCCAGATGTATGTGTTTGGGAAAGTGGAACACCAGGAGATATCTTGGACATCGACATCAACCAAGAATGTGGATTGAGCGATACCGAAATATGTTTTACCTCCAATCGAGCAGGACAATTTGAAATCATCATAGACCTCAACGGAATAGATGATTATCAACCCAACTCCGCAGATGTGATATTCTTCGTCAGTGTCCCCACTGCCAATACCGAATATTGTCAAATATGGGATGGAATAGATGGACTTGGAAATCAAGTCTCAAGTGGAAAAATCACTATTGTTACTGTAGGGTTAGCTGGAGGGCTTGCCCATTTTCCTGTTTACGACGCAGAGTTCAACGACCTCGGTTTCGAAGTCCGAACTGTCCGACCAGCAGGTATTGAAGACCCAGAAATGCTTTGGGACAACCGCCCCTTATATACAGCAGGCGAAGCTGCCTGTGGAGCAACTTGTGCCTGTCAAGGTACACCTTCTCCCCAATTTGATTTTGTGGGATGTACAGATGGATGTAATAAATGGAGTTGTTCAGACTTCGGTAATCAAAATACCATCAACACTTTTTGGCGTTCAATCGTCGATAAAAAAAGTACAGATGACTTCAATATTGATGTAGTAGTCAATGAATGTTGTCACTCTCCCAACAAAGATGAGCAAACCTTATGCGACTTCCCTTCAAGTGGAGTCGTTATTGATGTTTTATCCAATGACGATGATCCCGAAAACAAAATTGTTCCAGGAACCTTAGCGATTGGAGATGCTCCACCCGCAAGTGCAGGAACAGCAACAGTTGGCCCAGGTTCAGGAGAAATCACTTTTACACCTGTTGCCAATTTCCAAGGGAGTGTAGAGTTTACTTATACAGTAGAGGACAACACAGGATGTGAAGGGGAAGAAACTGTTTCCTTAATCATTGATGGTGGAGTAGAGTTCAACGGAAACTTAACGGTCACAGATGTATCTTGTAATGGTGGAACAAATGGTAAATTATTTGTGAAAGTAAAAAATACCTACCCTGCAAATACATTCACGCTGACAGGCCCTTCAAATCAAACTAAAGTAAAAAACCAAAATCAACATACCTTTAGTAATTTACCTCCTGGTAACTATACTATTGAAGTAACAGACGATTCTGGATGCCCTGGTGCAAGCCAGACTTTTACAGTTGACGAGCCCGCTGCCAGTCTTTCTGCAACAGCTTCCAAAACAGATGTAGAATCTTGTGCATTGAGCAATGGTACAATAACCGTTGCAGTAACAGGAGGAACAGCACCATATAGTGTTTCTACTGCTGGACAAAACAAATCGACCAGTGGTAATACAACTTTTAGTGGTCTTGGAGCAGGATTCTATGGAGTTACTGTAACAGACGCAAATGGTTGTGACTATTCTACAAGTATTGAACTGTTAGGACCTTTCCTCAACATTGAAGTACAAAAAATAATTGTGGATGCGACTTGTGGCGAATCAGATGGTTCTGCAACCATCACTGCAACAGGTGATCCAAACGGAACTTCTTACAATTATGCGTGGGATTTTGGTGGACAAACAGGAAACACCTTAAATAATGTACCCGCAGGAATTTACACTGCTACTATTACAGACCCTTCTACTTCTTGTTCAACAACCGAACAAGTAGCCATTGGCGAAACAGGCGGTCCAGTCGTTTTGGTTTCTTCTATTGGAGAATGGAACTGCAATGACGGAAGTGGTACAATCAACTTAAATATTTCAACAGGTACAGGCCCTTTCAGTATCTCTTGGAGTGGAGCAGGAAGTGGTTCAACTTCTCAGTCTTCAACAGGAGGATTTACGATTGGAGCTGCAAATCCTGGTACTTACGAAATCGAAATAACCGACAACGGAAGTGCTTCTAACTGCAAAGACTTCGTAACCGTTTTTGTAGAACAAAGCAAAAATGACTTGAGTTTGAGTCCAGTAATTGACCAAGCTCCAACTTGTGATAGCCAAGATGGCCAAATCACAGTAACCGTAAACAATGGTTCTCCATCATATACTTATTTCTTGAATGGTACACCTTTAAACGTAAACAACTCCAATAGTTTTGTTTTCTCAAGTTTGGGTGCAGGAATGCAAACCATCAAAGTAGTAGATAGCAACGGATGTATTGGCGAAATCAATGTAGAATTGAACGACGATTCTGCAAGCCCAGTCAATCCTTCTGCTTTTGAATTCACCACACTGACTTGTGCAGGTGATTTTGGAAAAGTAGAAAAAACGGATGGTGACTTCACCGATACCTACGAACTATACGCTATTGAAGGAAACCTATTGGCAACATTCAGCGCAGGTACTCCAAGTTTTGACTTGGCTCCTGGGACTTACGTTATCAAAAGAACAGACGGAAGTGGATGCGAAAGCTTCTTCACCTTCACCATCGAAAGCCTCGGCGAATTGCGCTACGAAGTACAATTGACCGACATCACTTGTGATGCACCTTTCAAAAACAATGGTAAAATTGAGGTAGTCGATATAGGAGGCTTAACTTGTGGCAATCCATCTCCATTTACTATGGACAATTTGACTGCAGGAACTTACGACGTAGAAGTAAGCTACAATTGTACAGCAGAATGTTCGACCTCAGTAGAAGTAACATTGGAGGCAGAAGTTTGCCCACCAGAATGTTACTACGAAACAGACAAAATTGTAGTAGATGCCAACTGTGGCAAAAGCGACGGTTTGGCTACAATATATGTATCGGGTGACCCCAATGGTACAAATTACAACTACTCTTGGTCAAGTGGCGCTACCTCCAATGTTGAAACAGGATTAGCTCCAGGTTTATACACTGTCCAAGTAACTGACCCAAGCACCAATTGCAGTTTCACTGAAAATGTAGCAGTGGGAAGCATTGGCGGACCAGTAGTTTTGACAGATGTACAAAACAAATTGACTTGTAACTCTGCTGCAACAGTAGAGTTGAATATCACTTCTGGAACAGGCCCATTTGTCG
>JBGCDY010001084.1:0-7719 GCA_045105835.1 Chitinophagales bacterium | reverse complement strand
ATTCTTTTTATGCCTTTTGGGAGGGCTTGTTTTGGGTTTGAGTAGTTGTGAAGTGGAAGATGATGGGGTGTTTACGCCGCCTGTCATTTTTGTGGACGACACCACACCTATCGACCCTTCTTACACCATTGAAGACCCTTGTTTGACATCAAGTTGCGCTTTGCAGTCCATGACTTTGGATGGAGGTTCGGCAGATTTGACGATGGAAATGTATGCGAGTTATGATATTCTGCGGGAGGATGCTATTTGGGGAGCGATTAAGGGGGCAATCATCGTAGTGCATGGGAATGAGCGCAATGCGAATGAATACTTCAATTGGATGGCGAATGCGGTCTTGGCGATGAACAAGCAAGATGAGGTGGTTTTTATTGCGCCACACTTCAAAACAAGTGATGATGTGGGCAACAATTCGGACTTGGTCTTTTGGTCGAGCAATGGCTGGAAACGGGGTTTTGAATCGGGTAATATCACCAGCAATAAAATAGCTTCTTACGAGGTCGTGGACAGTTTGATTCAGTTGTTGGCGGACAAATCCCACTTTCCGTTTATGGAGAATATCATTGTGACGGGTCATTCGGCTGGGGCGCAATTTACGGGATTGTATGCAGCAGCGAATCCTGTGGAAGATACTTTAGACGGAATTGAAGTGAATTATGTGGTGGCAAACAGTCAGTATTTTTTCTATCCTGGTGCAGAACGTTTTGATGCAGGCTCGAATCAGTTTGTCATTCCGCAAGGCTGCAACAACTACACGAATTGGCCCTATGGTACAGATGCACCGACTACTTATTTGTCACAGTTTACGGAGGCAGATATTCGCAACCGCTATGTCAATCGAAAGGTGACCTACTTAGCAGGTAGTTTGGATATTTCGACAGGAGGGCTTTTGAATACTTCTGATTGTGCGGCAGTTTTGTTGGGTGAAAATCGTTTTGTGAGGAGTGAGAATATGTTGAAGTATCTGGATGCTTTTCATTCAGGGCATCCGCATAGCCGAAAGGTGGTGAACAATGTGGCGCATAATGCGTCGCAAATGTATAATTCTACGGTGGGTGTAGGGGTTTTGAGGGATATTTTGGGGGATTGAACGCATTATTTCTCTATATTTACGGAAGGGGGAATGCTCTCCTTTTCGCTAAAAAATCACTACATGCTAAAAAACACACTATTTTTATTGTTAATAATAAGCAGTCTATCCATTTCTGCCCAAGAAAAAACAGATTCCATCAAGGTCGTTTTGGACAGTTTGGCACAAACCCAGGTTCGCTGTCTTTTTGAAGGAAAAGCCAAAGAGTTTTTGGAATTTTATTCAAAGGATTACATTGATTTGGGGGGTGGTGAGCAGGGCGATGGAAGTGTTGATTTTGAAGCATGGGAAGCCAAGCTGGAAAGGTTTATTGCCTCCGAACATTTCAAGAAAGTAGAAGGTAAGCCTATCGAATATTCTTTAGACATTGAGAACAAAGATATTTTCAGCTACTCAGAAGCGGTTGAGCTCTTTGGCGAAATGGAAAAATTTGGCTTTTCACTGGCAGAAGGAGACTACTTTTTTAGGTATCCGCCCGCCAAAGATTCTCCTGTTTTTGATGGATGGATTGGCATATTTCGATTGAAGGAAGGTGTTTGGAAGGTTGTAGCGGGTGATGGATAACAATTAAATATGCTATTTTTGGGGCAAAAAATAACAGATGAAAAATATACTCATTACAGGAGCAAGCAAAGGCATTGGTTTTGAAACGGTTAAATTGTTTTTGCAGCAAGATGATTGCAGGGTCATTGCCATTTCTCGAAATATCGAAAGCCTTGTAGGCTTGAAGAATACGCGGGGAACTCCCAATAGGTTGATTCCTATCTCTTTTGACCTCACCAATGATAGCCACAGCGAATTGGTGGCTCATTTGAGCGATTTTGCACATGTCGATATTCTCATCAACAATGCGGGTTTGCTTATCAATAAGCCTTTTGCAGAACTGAGCATAGAAGATTGGCGAACTTTGTTTGAAGTAAATGTATTTGGGCCAGTCAAACTCATACAATACCTATTGCCATTGCTTCAAAAAGCTTCAAAACCACACATCGTCAATATCGGCAGTATGGGTGGATTTCAGGGCAGCAGTAAGTTTGGCGGTTTGTCAGCTTACAGTGCGAGTAAGGCAGCTTTGGCGAATTTGTCGGAATGCTTGGCAGGAGAATTGGCGGGTTCTCGGATTGCGAGCAATTGTTTGTGTTTGGGCGCAGTGAATACTGAAATGCTGCAACAGGCATTTCCTGGTTATCAAGCTCCTTTGAATAGTGAAGAAATGGCGCAATTTATTGTTGAGTTCAGCTCGACAGGGCATCACTTTCTCAATGGACAGGTGATTCCTGTGGCGCTGAACAATCCTGGCGCTTAATCGAAGGGCAAGAATTAAAATAAAAACAACAAAGACTTCACAACTTCATTTCAAAGTCTTTGTTGTTTCTACAAAATAGCCCCTGAAATGAAGTTTAGTACTTATCCCCTCCCCTCCTCATGGACCAAATCATCCATTGCCATTTTCACGATTCTGTTGTTTCACACAGCAGGTTTGCCCTTCATTATCTATGAAGGAACACGCTCTCTATTCTTATCTTTCACTCCTTTCACACTCACACTATCCGCCTGCTTATTGCTGTGGAACCACAAAGATTGGTCGCCCTCACTTCTACTCTTTGCCCTTACTTCCGCTATTGGGGGCTTTGGTATTGAAGTCATTGGTGTGCAAACGGGTATTTTGTTTGGCTCTTATGAATACGGCTCTGTATTGGGTTGGAAATTTTTAGGTGTACCGCTTGTCATTGGGGTCAATTGGTTGATGTGTTCCTATTGTTGTGGTGTATTGGCAAACCGTTTTGTAGGCTTGAATGATTTGATAAAGGCATTTATGGGAGCATCCTTGATGGTTTTGTTGGATGTAGTCATCGAGCCTGTTGCCATCAAAATGGATTTTTGGCAATGGCAAAACAACCACATTCCTCTTTGGAACTATGGCACTTGGTTCATTGCCTCCTTCGCCTTGCTCCTCCTCTTCCAAAAACTCTCCTTCAATAAGCAAAATCCAGTAGCAAGTGTTCTGTATCTCACCTTATTCCTATTTTTTGCAATCTTGAATTTTGTGTAATTTCTAAAAAATAGGCAACTATATATAAATCAACTTCGTTACCTTTAAAAACACACTCTATGAAAACAATCAAAGTACTCTTTGCTCTTTTAGCCTTGCAGTTCATCTCTATTTTTGTCTTGGAAAGTTGTTGTGAAGACATCAGGGAATACGTATTCATTGACATACAGGCACAGCTTTCCGACAATCAAGGAGAAAATCCCGTTTTATTGGACAGCCTGCAAAATCGAGTTCCTGCATCCGCTTTTGCAATAGAGGTCAAACTTGAAAATGACTTCTGGTTTTCTTGGCTTCAAAATCGCCATTGGCAACCTTTTGTTCCTACTGCAATGGCAACTAGCTGTGACGAATTTTATAAAACAGACGCACAGATAAAAAAAATCAATGTGTCTGTCTTAGGTGATTTTGACAATGAACGAAGGAACAATGCAGAAATTCCTGACTACTTCAAAGCACGCAATCTACTGACAGATTATGATGCTCCGAGCGATTTGACCTCTTTTATCGACACTTATAATAAAAGTCTTGAGGGAGAAAAAAGTAGTTATTTGGGGAATGGGTTTCACTTATTTCTGACCCAAACACCCAGTATCGACTCTGTTTTTCAGTTCATCATTACAGTCGACCTTCAGGACGACACCCAATTGATTGACACCACTCGCCAAATAATTCTCTATTGATGAAAACACTACACCACTCATTCTTTTTTGCATTGATTTGCAGCTTAGTATCTGTTTCTCTAATTGCACAACCTGACTACAAGTATAGACTCAGTTTCTATTATGGAGGTGATTCCTTCGCTTCCTCATTTTCAGAACCCACCAATGCCAACGAAGATATTTTCTTTTTGAACCAAGAACGCATACATATAGGCACAATGGGAGTTGCAGGAGGGTTTTCGCTTATCAGGCAGTTTGACAATTATTGGTTTGCAGGTATTTCTTACGAAAACTTCAACTACAAATTGGATTGTGATAATTTCAGCAAATTCTATCAAAATCATTTTGAAGGAAATTCAGCCTACGATTACTTCAATGTCTGTGAGACTTCTCCATCAAGGTACTCCTACAATCCCAAATACGACCAACACACACGGCGTTCTTTTTCAAGCACTTACTCTGTCATGGGGGGATATAGTTTTCGATGGAAAATGCTGGCGATGGAACCTACCATTAAGGTAGGGTTGGCATCTACCGAAAGTCCTTACTACTTTCTGATAGCCAAAGAACAAGGAAATAACAATTACAGAAGCTTTGAATATACACCACAAAAAAACAGAATTATTTCGCCTCACCTAAGTCTTCAAATGAATTTTGTCTGCCAAATTATTGGGCGTTTGGGAGCGTCTTGGCAATTTGGTTATTCTTGGAAACAGCAAAAGATAGATTACCAAATTGATGAAAATCAGGTATTACAGGAAAATACTTCTCAAATCAAAACCTACAAACAGACTTTTGGGAATAGTCATGCCTTTGTGGGACTTCACTTCAATATTGGAGAAAATTGAAGTAGAAAAATTCTTGGTTTTGGCTCATAGAAAACCAACGGCTTGCAGAATTGCTGCAAAATATTTTGCCTTTTCCCTTTAGAGTGTAATAACAATATAACACATAGTATTTGTCATTTTGTAAAAATCTTCTGAATGGATAGAAGGATTTAAGTAACGCTCAAAAAATAAGTTCAGCATTTGAAATTCACAACTATCTGAACAAGAAGTAGTTTTTTCATTTTAATTCTTATTTTAATTTTCATTCGTTACTAAGTTAAATATCCATCTAATCAGATGAAGTCGACAAACGGCTAAGTAAGAAGACAGAAAAGAGGTGTAAGAAGTGAGGCTTCAAATTCCTTACGGTCAAAATATTTTGTCCTACTACTTATCCTTCTAAGCTTATATCATTCCCCGTAAAATCGCTCCAATATCCTTTGAAGCTATCCATTTGATCCTTGCTTCCCAAAACAATCAAGTGCATACCAGGTAATAAGATCGTATCGGGTGAAGGGTTGATAATGTATTCCCCACCCTTCTTTTTGACCCCTACAATGCTTGCACCCGTTTTTTGTCGAATCATCAACTCTCGAATCGTTTTCCTCGATTTCCATGCCTCCATATCCGAAGTATCTATCTCCTCAAAACTAATGTGGCTCGTCTGCTCGTTTGACACCATCTGAAAAAACTCCACCAAGTCGGGTTTTCCCACCAAAGTAGCCATATAAAAACCTCCGATTTTTTCGGGAGTAATCGCCCTATCTGCCCCTGCTTTCAGCAGTTTACGTTCTGATTTTTCGCTGTTCGCTCGGCTGATAATTTTCAAGTTCGGGTTCAACTGCCTTGCCGACAATACCACATACACATTTTCGGCATCATCGGGCAAAGTACTAATCAAAGCTCTTGCTCTTCGAATCCCAACCTCTTCGAGTAAATCATCATTTGTTGCATCCCCTTCCACAAACAAAAAATCCTTCAAAAGGCGCATATCCTTTGTCACCGCCTCGTCTATTTCAATCATCACGAAGGGTATTTTTTGGCGAATAAAATGATCCGCTACTTCTGCCCCATACTTACCGTAGCCACAAATAATGATGTGGTCACTCAGCGTATTAATTTTCTGCTCGATATTATAATCTTGCCACATTTCTTGAAATTTTCCTTCAATGACATAAGAAGTTAGCACCGACAGCACATAAGCAAAAATCCCAATATTGATAAGAATCAACACTGAAGAAAAAATTCGTCCTGCATCAGATAAAGGTCTCACTTCAGTGTAGCCAACTGTCGAAAAAGTAATTACCGACATATAAAAAGCCTCAATGAAGGTATAATCTTCAATCAATACAAATCCAACTATACCTAGCAATAAAGCTAATATCAGCAAAGTCATTGCAATGAGACCTTCCTGAATATAATCTGCAAATTTTTTCTTGCGAATAAGTCTAAAGAAACTCAAAATGGTTGGGGGTTTACTTTATCTATGCCAAGTATCGAAGCCAATCATGCCTTCCATAAGTGCTCCAAATCGTATTGTAAAGCCAAGACCTATCTTTCTTACTCAGAAGTGGTGCAGCACTTATCAAGTCCTCCAAATCCTTGGGTGCATTTATTTTTACTTTGTACAATAATACGATTTTTGGATGCAAAATTGGAATTCCTCGTGCTGTCTTCAAAAAAATATCTGAAATCGGCAATTTTATTCCGTTATTTCTTCTAAAAACCCATTGATTTCCAGCATGTTCATTCAATAATATTTCCAATCGGGTAAGACTGTGGTTTTCATTGATGGCATAAATTTCGTGAATGGGTTTTTCGAGGTAAATGTCCGTTGACCAATCTATCGTTTTGCCTCGATGTATGTATTCAAATCGCCAATCAGATAAATTTTCTTTTATCTCCAATTGTGACCGACGCAAAATAGCGACTTCAATGTCATGATGTGGTCTGGTTTCTCTATCCAAAAACAAATCAATAGCCCATCCTCCTGCTACTCCCCACAAAATAGAGGTGTCCCCTAGCAGACTGTTTACTTCAACAGGTACTTCAAACATAACTTAACACACTTTTATATAGGTACTATAAAAAAAGGTGTTAAGATATAATTTTTTAATGGATATTTACTTACATTTTACGAACAAAAAATTGAGTGCAAACAATACGAGATATATAAATTTATAAAATTATAATCTGCTCAAAAAAAAGAATGAAATGGGTATCTACGTCATCACTAAAATCAGTGATTCACTTTTTCTTCACTGACAAGCCATCAAAAATTGTATTCCATTTTTCTTTATCGTATGAAGCATTTCATAACTAACAAAGAGTATCCTTCTCATTTTAAAAAAAAGTCAGTTTATGGTAAACCATCCAGCCAATATTTTTTTCATCCACTGCTTGTCTTCTTAACGACATCTTATTATTTTTGTAATATCCATTGAAGTCTATACAACTCTCCTAATTTTTGTCCCAAACCTGATACCAGCTATTCTTTTAACATCATTAGGTATTGAAGTTTTGCCAAGACTACTCACTTTTCCTGACTTTATCCAAATAAAAATGCCTCAGACTTGATTACATAATCAAATCTGAGGCATTAACTTTTTATACAATTGAAGCTAAAATCAAATTTTATCTTTTTGACACTTGAAATACCATTGTCGTCATCAAATACAGTATCGCACAAACTCCCAACACCAAGCCAAAGCCTATCCAATCACTCATAGGATGTTCCATTAGAGCCATTACTCGTGGGTCACCAGACTGTGCCACAGGAATCGCAATCGCAATCCCAATCAATGCCTCTCCAGTAATCAAACCAGAAGCAAACAATAAACCTGCTTGATTGCTATTTTTCGCCTTCATTTCAAACTCTTCGGGATCTACTCCTGCTTCTTTGTTCGCTTGGTATCGGGTCACCATCCATGCCAAAAGACCACCCAACATAATCGCACTGTCCAACTCAAAAGGCAAATACAAGCCCACTGCTACTGCGAGGACAGGTAAACGGAAATCAGAACCACGTCTTTCTTGAATCTGATCGGCTACAATCACCAAAACACCCAATAAAGCTCCTAAGGAAACAATGCC
>JBGCDY010001083.1:0-2393 GCA_045105835.1 Chitinophagales bacterium | reverse complement strand
AGGACTGCTTGTGATTGGTAGCCATATCCTTCTTCAAAATTGAAAGGGTCTCCTCCACTTGGTTTGGTTACGCTTTGTCCTTCGCCACTTCCTGTATTAGAAGCTGGGTTCAATTCGCTCCAACGCCTTGAAATCGTGGTAGCAAAACGCTCGAAATCACGGAAATTGTTGGAAATGTTTTGTGTATCTACTCCTGCAAAGGCAGTTCCGATGGGTAGGAATGAAATAGTATAACTACCATTGTCAATTTTGGCGAGGTGTCGGAAAGCCTCTTCTTCGTCTTCTCCAAAACTGACTTTGAAGAGTTCGGAGTGATTGAGATTGTACTTCAAATCGGCATTTAAGTCAATTTTGAGGTCACGGTAAGGCTCTAAGTTTGCCTTGATTTGAAGGTTGCGGCTGATGTTTTGACGAAGTTGTTCGTTCAAGAATTCACTTGGACTGACTACACCTTCACGAGCTGCCCATTCCATCCATCCAAACAAACTTGGCTGATGTCCCAATAAGAAATCCCAGCCAGGGAAATTGCTACCTAATTGGTTTTGACCTTGTCCAAAGAACCCAGGAACAGGCACAAAACCAGGAATATCGGTAGAGTTTCGTTCGTCGTAAGAAACGGATATTCGTTTGATACTTACCAATGGTCTGAGGAATATTTTTTCGAATGGGGAAAGTCCCGATTTGCTTTTTTTATCTGGTTTAGCGGGAGTTGCACTTGCTGAAGGTTTTCTTGTTGGACGTTTTCGGCTCGAAGATTTTGCATTCAGTTTTTTGAGGAAGGGGAAGGCATTGTATATTTTGGTGAAGTTCATTTCTCCATTCAACTGAATATTTTGACTATTCTTGATAGAGTTCCCCAAGGTATTCGCAAGAATAAGAGGTTTTCCTTCCCAGTTATAATTACTTCCATACCTCGCTCTTAGCTGCATCCAACTCAAAAGTGGAAACTTATCCAAAGGTACATTGTAACTCACATTGACATCTTGGCTGTATTTTTTGAGTCGTCCCCAGTTTTGGAGTGAACCAAATTCGTTTACGCCCACATCGTTTGGAGAGATGTATTCTACGCCAGGGTCAAAGAACAGATTTGAACCAAAATAGGGATTCAATAGACTATCTGTTCCGTTCCAAAGACTGCTAAAGGCTGTGTTTCCGATTTGATTTTCGTCCACAACAGATTGGTGTGTGGCATTGTAATCGACGGTAATAGAACGAGTTGGATTGTAGCTGACTCCATACTGTCTGTCCCAGCTAAAGGACTTGTCGTAGGCAGGAGCTATTGTGATAGTTTCGGCTGCCAATGGACGCAATTGTAGCGTACCGACTCGCCTATTGAAGTCTGTCTGAAAACTGATGGTATTGGGAATAAAGTTGAAATTGAAGTCCCTTATCAGCCGCAGGTATTTATTTTTCTGCTTGATGGCTTTTTTGAAGGGTTCAAAGTACTTGGGGCGAGCATTGTAAACATAGGCAATTGAACCTCTGTGCCGCTTGACCAAGTCTTTTTCGATAACATGGTCACGGTATTCTGTCTCAGTATAAGCATAGGTCAATGCAAGGTTTTCTACATCCCAAGGCATTGGTTTTTTCTCTGGATTCATGCGCTCTTTTCGCACGTTGGTCACGTTGATACTCCGCACTGTTTCGTAGGTTTTTCGGATTTTTTTGGCAGCTTTTGCGCTATCTACTCCAAACTTAAAATCTACAGAATCTATCAATTGATTGAGGGGTACATCTGTGTCGTATGGGTCGTACCTTGGGGTACTAACCGACTGTGAAATACCTGCATAAAAAGGTATGCGAATGCCTGAAGTTTTTGGGAGAAAACGCCCTAATTCCAAATTGGTGGAGGCATCATACGCCAATAGATAATCCTGCCGTCGATCGGTGATTCGATCTTCAAGTGTTCCAAAACCTGCGGTGTGCATATTCCCTGCAAGGGTGAAATTACCCAAGTCGGCAAGTTTTATATCCAAGGCAGCAAGAGCAGCCAAAGCGGGATCTTGATTGAAGTCCGAAAGCCGCAATTCGTTGAACCATATTTCTGCGCATTTTGGCAAACCATCGTCTTGGTCTTTATTGAAGAAGTTTTGTTTGCCATTTCTCACCCCAACCATGACCTGTTTGGTACGCCCCAAATCGGGACTTCCCACAACGGTTATTCGAGCAAGTCGTGGTACTGCTATATTTTCGATAGTATCAACGCTTATGGTATCGTATTTTGAATAAGGTTTTGAATAAGAAGTGTTTTCTGCAAAATTTCGTTCAATTTTGGCATCTACTAAATCTTGAATTTGGACATTCAACTCATTTTCTTCAGGCCAGTTGAATGTTCTTGGGTAGAGGCTGAATGGGTTGGTTGCTTCGGGATCAATCGCCAAGTCTGATAGAGG
>JBGCDY010001082.1:0-6993 GCA_045105835.1 Chitinophagales bacterium | reverse complement strand
CATTCCAAACTTACTGATACGACAATATGGAAAACATTTTTTTCTTATTAATATCTTTTGTAGCCTTGTACATTTTGCTCCTAATCGGGAACCGCAAAATGGGCGAACGGTACGGGCAACACTGGTGTGTTTACTGGGCGATTGTATGGATGTTTGGTTCGGTTTACCTCTTTTTTGAGTTGGATTCGGTTTTGTATGACATTGAAGGATTCAAGGCATACGCAGAACTTGTCTATAGCTTACTCATGATTGGTCTTTTTGCATTGATTAAACTGATTGTCAATGAAGGAGGGCGAATATTCAGAGGGAAGAAAAAGAAAGATACTGCCATTCCGAAATGGTCGAAAGCTTATAAAAAAGATTCCAAAGGAGGCGTTGTGCTAAAGAAAGAATGGGCTTATCCAGGGATGTTTTTTGGTTACCTTCGATGGTTTGGTGCAGGTTTATTTTTCTTGATGTTTATTTTGAAAATCGTGGAAGCCTACAACGAAGAATTTCCTACTTTCTCAGCTTTGGGAGGTTTTTCACTGCTCATAATTTTGGAATTGTATTGGTACTTGGAACATCCAAGAGTGGAAGCTCCCGAAGATATGCCTGAGGTCAAAGCCAAAACAGAAGTGCCTTTGGACTATTACAACCTCTGGGAAGAATACCAACGAATTTGGGAGGAAAAATTATTGGTGGCTTGGTATTACAAGGCAAAAGGAGTCGAACTCCACCCACCTTCTAAAATAGACATCATTGAAGCTCAGAATCTCACCAATGCAGGTTACAAACTGACTGTCAATGATTATCACATCATTGAAGAACTCACCAAAGGCAGTGATTTATTGATTGACGATGTGATTACCGACAAAACGGCTCCTCTTCTATTCACCGTTTTCATGCGACGATTGATGGATGGAGAAAACATATTGGTTTTGACTTCCAAAAGATGTTATGCCAATTCAGAGTATCACCAAGAAATCATTCAGTGGATCAATGATTGGTTCTACAAACTCACCTCCAATCGAGATTTTTGGAAAGTACAGATTTTCAACAAAGTAGAAGATGTCGAATTGGCTTCTCGCATTATTGTAAGTTCGGCGGATGATATTTTGGAAAAAAACATTGTATCACATCAGTGGTTTGACCAATTGAAAACTGTTATGTTTTTGAATGGCACCGAAATCTTTTCTGAATCACTGACTTCAAATAGTATTTTACTGAGCATCCTCCGTGACCAATCTCCTAATATCCAAAGCATTGTATTGTCGAATTATCGAGAAGCACTGCAATCCTCGGTGATGCGGAATTTGGATGTCAAAAAAGATTTGGCGGAAGTGAGAATGCGCCATCCTTTGCCTCGCAAAACCTTTGTGATTTGTTGGCAATTGGAGGGAGACAGCTTTTTTCAGCACAAGGTTTTGAGTGGTCACATCGAAATGTTTTTGGGAGCAGAAGCGGTTTTGGCATTGTTGCCGAGACGTGAGCAAATGAAAAACATCGAATTGGTGGGGCAACAAGAATTACCGTTTTATGAATACCTTGAAGAACTCGACAACAATGCAGGCAGCTTAATGCAAACGCCTGTTTCTTCTCGCACATTGAAGCAAAAGGCAATACAAGAAGTTGGACACGAACAGGTTAGCTTTCTGATGAAGCCTTTCGACAATAGCTTTATTTTGGCGAGAGATACAGACTTCAATTTAGTGACGACCCTCAAAAAATGGGAAGTGTATGCAAAAGACCAAGCTTTTGTGCATGTGGTTTCCCCTCCTTATATGTTGCGTTCTTATTTGGCGGACAACATCGAATATTTCATCAAAACACCGATTTACCCACTGAGTTCCCGCAAGATGATCAGCCGTTTTGAAGTCGCTCGAACCTTATTGGAGCGCATGGTCAATGACGACCTTTCGGAGCGTGCCATTTTGGAGCAATTGAGTTGGATCAGTCCCGATGCCCGTTTTGTCAAACAAGAATTACACAAGCTTTTCAAAATTGCTTTTAGAATTGACATTGTAGCTTCCAACTATTTGACAATCAAAACAGTTTTTGAGTTTGACAAAGCTGATGACCGCTTTCGTGATGTCATCAAATAACGTTTGCAGCCCCGTATCAAAGACGATATCAATCTGAGTTTCTTGCGAAATGTCCAAATCACGGATCAAGCCAGAAATGTATTGCAGGTAACTTCTTATGACCTTCTTTTCCAGAATTATCTACCTGATCAAAACCATGCATTCAATGGTCGTCCCTTCAATATTCGAGGGTATGACCACATCAATCGAGTCCTGCGAACCAATCACCGTCCGCCAGAAGTCAGCATGGCATACCGTCCTGATTTGGAGGTGACCTTGCAGAAACTACGTCCACCTTTGACCAATTCGCACCACAAAGAGCCGAGTAATCGCATGAATTTGGATTTGTGTGAAGGTACTTTTGAAGTGGTCACAAAAGGTTATTTCAACTTCAAAACAGGTATCAGCCTTGCATCCAATGCCTACAATTATACACGGGTCGCCGATAGAGAAGTTCCTGTGCGTGAATACCATTTGGGACGTGTGGCGATTTTGACCATCGACATGGAAGACAGTTATAGCGAAACAGAAGTACTGAACATTACAGCTACTTTGTCGGTCTTGCTAAATGAACTGATGTGGTCGCTGTTTCCCGAAACCCATCAATATGTGATGGTAGGTTCTCCGCTCAATGAACTTGTGGTCAAGGGAGAATTTGACCAGCTTTTCCCAAGTGTGAAAGTCGCTGACAATCGCCCTTCTTTGGAGGAAAAGGTCATTCAACTTTTGATTATTGAAGATGCTCATCAAGACTTGGGATTGGTTCAAAGTATTTTTGACCAATGGGACTATATCCTACGAATTTTGGATGATTACCTTCAATGGCTATTGAGTGGCAACGAAACAAATCTTGGTCCTGCGATTGCAGATGATGAGCAGATTTTCAGAAAACGCAAGCAAGATAAAATCAGCTTTTTGCAGTATGGAAAGGATGCTTTACCTGATTTTATGGATTTGGAGAATACCGCAAAAGTGTTGCGTAGTCTGTTGGGTAAGAATTATATGACTTCTTCAAGAGCGGAGTTCTATAGAGAGAAGTAGTATTTCTTACTTGAACATAGGTTTCAATAAAAATATGAAATGACGCTAAGGAAAATTACAGAAAAAGGGGGGGAAGGAAACCTCCGAGTAGGAGAAAGCGAGGTTTTTATAGTTAGTTGGAACAATAGAGCTAATCCAGATTTTTTCACTTTTGACGCTTCAAAAACCTTAAAACAGATTGACAAAGAACATTTTGCAGTGTCAATTATTGGAAAAAACTACAAAAAAATTGAAGATCAATTACCTTCAAATATTGAAAGTTATCAAGCCACAAAAGACGAAAAAGGGAATACTTATTTTTGTTTCTACCAAGAAGGAGTTGTGCATGGATTTGATAAGAATGGAAACAAGTTTTTCGAATGGGTAGCAGAAGAAGTTAGTGGAGGACATCCAATTTATGACATAAAATATCAATATCCCGATTTCTTGTGGATTGCTTTCCCCACTGGGCAAACGGTTACACAAGTATCTATCTCAAAGAAAAAGGAAGTTTTCAAAATAGGCGAATACAGTTGGGATGATAAATATGAACCTCTGAGTTATCCCGAAAGTATCTTTGTAACAGAGGAATATCTCTACATACCCAATATGGGAAACAGTAAGCTGTTCAGGCTTGAACTTGCTACAAAAAAACTGGAACTTGTAAGAACATTTGAAGAGAGAATTTGGCAATATGAGGAAACCACCATAGGAACATTTGTAATCACAGACACAGGAATATATGAAATTGAAGAATAAGATTATCTAACCTCACTCCTTCACCAAACTCCCAATAGTCCCCGCCAATCCCAATACAAACAATCCCACACCCAACAAATACTTAGAAGTCAAAACTTCATACCATTGATTCAATATCTGTTGCCAATTTGCAGTAAAAAAACCACCTGTACGGGTATTGTGCCCTTCGTAAATCAAACCTTGGATAAACTGCAATTCAAGTAATGAATTGGGTGAAGACACCACAAATGCCAATCCAAAAATCATCACTGCCAATGTTCCATAATAAAACCCAAAGTCAAGTTTTATTTGCTTTGAATTACAAAATTTTTTCTTTTTCAAATAGAATAACACTGCAAAAACAATACACAATAGCAGCAAACCCATTCTCACTGCTTCAATCAATCTCCAAATCCAATCACTTTCGATATTCCCATCCGAACTAAAAAGTAGTAACACCACCGATTTTTGAAGAAGAACAGCAGTCAAAAAACACATTGCAGCCAATCCAATCAATAATGCTTTTACCCGTTTGGGAACAGTCGGTGACACTTCCAATTTTTCGGATTGGTACAATTGCAACACAAAGACAAAGGCTATCAGAGGCACCAACAAAATTCCTGCATATTTCGCCGAAAAAGCCAAACCTGCCATTCCACTTGCCCACAATAAGTGCTTGGTTTCCAATTTTTCAGCCAACAAACAAGTATAGTACAAGCTCGCCAAAATGAAAAACAATTGCATGGTATCGGGATGGGCAATCGTGCTGTATTCTAAGAAGGTAAGTGGAATGATGAGTAAAAAAATGGCACTCATCCAAGCCGCTTTACTTCCAAAAAATCGCTTGGTTATTACAAAAGTCAGCCAAGCACTTCCCAAGCCAAATGTCCAACTGATTCCTCTCAATAGGAGTAGAATATGTACATCGGTAATCGTAAAAAATTGCTGCAAAAACAACAAAGGTATCAGCACCAAATTGAAGAAAAAATGCCCATAACTCACAAAATGTATGCGAAGGGTTTGCGCCTCCAAAGCTCCTCGAATAACCTTGACATACCGCCCTTCATCGGGGTAAAACACCGAAGCCATTTGCACATTTTCGGCAGCGAGGAACAACATCGGCAACAAATACCCCACAAAATAGGCAATCAACAAGCCACCAAACAGCATCGTTTCTACCCTCCAATTGAATTTGTTTTGTAATTTCACCATCGTTTGTAAATGTAAGAGATTTAGAAAGGAAAATCATCAAACAAATGAATAAAAACCAAACAAATATAGGAGCAGTTGCAGGCTTTATTGGTGCAGTTGTTTTGTTAAGTGGTTACGCTTTGGCAAGTCATTACTTTGAATTGGGTTATTCCAACATCGTAGATACGGTGCAATACAGTAGGCATCAACGCTTATTGGCAGGTGATTCCCCTTTCTTCAATCCTTGGCAATACCGTGTCCTCACCACTTATGCCATTGAAGCAGTCGCACAAGTCGGTTTGGTTTTGGGCTTGTCAACCGCCAAAACCTACTTTGTGGTTTTCATGGGTTTTCGTTTTTTGGAACACCTACTTATTTTTGGATTGGCCTATCTTTTTTACCGAAAATTCACGCCCAATCCCTACCTCATTCTCTTCTCGTTTATCATCCTTTCCTATGCCATGTCACGGGCTATTTTCGACAGTGATTTGAGTTTTAGCACTTATTTAGATGTCATTTTCTTTTTGTTGGCAGCCGTATTTTTGTGGTATGAGCATCCATTGTGGTGGTTTGTTCCACTCTCCGTTTTTGCAGCCTTCAATCGAGAAACCGCTGTGTTGATTCCGCTTTTTCTGATTGCAGACTCTATCAATTGGTCTGGTTTTTCTTCCAAGATTCGTTCTTTACCTCAATTGAAGGTGGGAATTATTTCTTTGACTTTATTTATGGGGATTTTTGTAGCATTGCGGGCTTACTATGGTTACCCACAACGGATTGCGCCCGATATTTTCTATATTTTGTGGCTGAATTGCTATTTGGGGCATACCCATTTTTGGACATTTGGGATGTTCAATATTTTGCCTTTGTTGACTTTCATGGTCTTCAAAGAATTGCCTCCTCGATTGAAGACTTTGTTTTGGGTGATAATACCCATTTGGTTTGTGATTCATTACAGCATGACTGCTTGCCACGAAAGTCGCCTTTTTTTGGTACCTACGGTGATGGTTTTTATGCCTGCGGCTTTGGTTTTGGTGGAGAGAGGTAATAAAAAAACTTAAATCTAAAGTACAAACTCAAACACAGGAACTCTTTGATTTTGAAGTACATTGAGAATGTATATCATACTGCAAG
This sequence comes from Chitinophagales bacterium, assembly GCA_045105835.1. Lineage (GTDB taxonomy): Bacteria > Bacteroidota > Bacteroidia > Chitinophagales > UBA2359 > JAUHXA01. Next base: position 850 of record JBGCDY010001082.1, on the reverse strand, counting down.
TATCTTCTGAATGGATAGGAGGATTTAAGTTAAATATCCATCCGACAAGATGAAGTTGACAAACTATTGAGAAGCATTTTTTAATTTTCATTCCTTAGAAAAATTACTCATCCTCTTCCACTAGTATTGCATCCTTCAAAATGTAATTACAATGCTCCACATCCGTTCCGTTCAACACAAACACTCCTTCAAAAGTGCTAAACTGATCCATTTCATAGCCTCTTGAAGGGTCAGCCCTCAACTCCAATTCCATAATCGACTCGGGCCCCGCTTTACCACAAAAAAAGCATGCGCTAAAAGGATTGGCAGACAATACATAAAAATGTTCGGTAGGATCTACAGGAATGATAAAACCTTTGATACTCACCTTTTTCCCATTCAAAGACTTCACAATCTTACCAAAGGAAGGGTACAAATACAAAGCACTGTCCACTTCCGAAATCTTTTCTTCAAACTTTACATCCGTCAAAGTCAGCCAACTAATGTCGTAAATACCTCGCTCATCAGGTTGGTAATCTTCAATGCTTTTCGGAGGATTCAACATTTCATTGTTTGCCAAACTAAAACTTCGCACAGCCACCGTATCTTCCTCTTCACCAATTTCTTCGCCTTCATCAGCCAAAACAGTATCCACAAGCTCCTCTTCAACAGGTGCTGGTTCTACAACAGTTACTTCAATAGAATCTTCTACCGAATCGTTTGTTTCAAGTTGCTCTGTACCTTGATTTTGTTCACTATTGCAGGCAGAAAAATGAATGAGAAAACATAGAAGAAAAAAAAAACAATTTACCCCCGAGCTAAAGCACGGGGCAATAGAAAACAATATTTTCTCTTTTTACTACAATCCATA
>JBGCDY010001081.1:0-6114 GCA_045105835.1 Chitinophagales bacterium | reverse complement strand
TTCTCGTTTAGCTTTCGGTGCACACTGGTTTCTATAGAAAAAGGAGCAATAGCAGGGTAAGTGTATCGGACAGAATAACTGATTCCTCCTCTGCCTTGGTCTATTTCCCACGTTTCCAATACCTCTCCTTTTTCTTTGAGTCCTTTTTTCTTCAATTGAAGGAGTTGTAGGTATTCCTTCACACAAAAGAATCCTCCAAATGTTATCGCAACATCTCCCAACATCAAAAATACGTACATCAAAAACCCAAAAACGGCTGCGAGGGCATCTGGAACCGTATTGGTGGTGTCGGATAAACCCACAAAAACCAACAATCCCAAGACCAATAAACTGGAAAGTAAGGCTATAATATTGGTGAAAACAAATATGTTATCTCCTTTTATGGGTGTGACATGACGAGCAGTATCTACAAGCGAAGGGTTGTCTTTTAGGTAAAAAATATCTATAACATCTCCGACCCTATACTGCCCTTTCATGAGTTCTCTATTTCGCACATCCAAATGGACACAAGATTCTCCTATCAAGGTTTTTGTAGTCTTGGTTTTTTCTTTCACCTCGTACTCATAGGCTACTACAATCTTATATTTTTCGGTATCATTTGCCATCCTTTCTTCCTGTGACATTGAAGTATAATTGGCTTTTCTCCTCTTTTTTCTTTTCCTTTGAGGGTGATGTACTTCTGTTATTTTGCCTTGGGTTCGGATGCCATTTTCAAATATTTTTTTGCGTTTTTGATGAATTTCTTCATCAGATTTCAACAATAGAATCAATGTCACTATCAAAATGAGCGTGTATATCGAAAAAACTGTTCCTATGATTATTGTGGGCATGTTTTTGAGGTAAATTTACTCAATAACTTCCATTGGAGGAGGCGCAGCATAACCAAACTCTGCATTTACTGCTTTTCGCAAGTCATTGAATAAAAGTAAACAAACAAGGATTATTCCCAAAAAGAATATTCCAAACCCTTTGGGTTTGGAGACAGAATTTATTTCTTGTTCGTTTTTGTAGAGACACCAAAGAAATACTCCAAAGCCCCAAACCACTACAAAAATGAACAAAAACATTCCCAAATACTTGTAGTGCATTCCATTGTGAACGATGTCCGAAAAGTCGACTTCGTTTTTGCAGTAGTAAATATCCACTTCGTCTTTTGAATACAAATAGGGCGATACCTCTTTTCTCGTTGTGTAGGTTTGGAGCTGATTGTTTGCGTTTTTGACCTGATAAGTATAGGTCAGTTTTCGACTCACCGACGTGGAAGTTTTTAGGCTATGCGAACTTGGGCGGTACTTTCTATCTATGACTTTGGCTTGGGTGATGATTCCTGTTTTGTGCAGGTTTTGGTGCTTTTTGAAGCCGTACAAAAGATAGACGGGGGCGATAATTCCAATGCCTACCCAAAATACGATAACACCTATCAATAACAAGTATAAAAATATATCTTTCAGTTTATCCATCTAAAATTTAGGCTTCAAATATTTGTTTGTCGATGTTTTCACCAAAACAGATTGCACCATTTCTTCACAAAAAAACTATGTTAAACATTGATTACAAAACGGAAATAAAGTGCGATGATACTTATAATGTTTTTACAAAAAACTATTAATTGCTCAAAGTAAGTTTTTGGTTGTTGAAGGAATGATTTGAATTGCTAAGTCGCTTCAAGGTAGCACCTGCAAGGAAAAAGGGCTATTTAGGAGGGAACTTTTTGCCTATATTTAGCCTTAGAATAAGCAAATTCAAAGGATGGAAAAACTCACAATAACTGGTCATACGATGCTCTATGCAAAACAACGCAATGAGCTACTCGCTTTGTCTCATGATAAGGAAAAAGAGAATCTGCTTACGAGGTGGTTTCTAACTCCAAGTCCCGAGGAAAAACACCCGATTCGGGTAGCAGAATTTCCTCTTGAGAAACCGTCTTTCATCAAATACATGGACGATAACCGCTTTCTAATCCTCGAAACAGGAGAATCCAAAAGTATCGTTCACATAGCAGACTGGGAAACAGGGCAGATTCAACAATCGTTTGTGATGCCCAAAGGCGACCCAAACGGTAATTTGCAGGTAGCCGTTTATTTGTCCAAATCCAATTTGATTATTGCAGGAGGTGCTTGGAGTACACTCTATTTCATTGACTTATCCAATCAGGGGACAATCTCCAAGGCATTTTCGGAGGAAGACGATGGCTTCGATTGTTTGGATGCGCTTGTGGTGAATGAGGCAGAGAGTTTGTTGATTCACTCCAATATTGACCAATTTAGTGTGTTCAATGCCTGCAAGATTTTACCTAACGAAAAGCGGTTGAAAAGGCTGGGAGGATTTAGTGGCGATTTGAGAGAACACTACGATGCACTCCATTTTTTTGGAGAATCAAACTATATCGCTCACGTTTGGATGAATTTTTACAGCAAAGCCATGCTCACCATTCGTCAGATTGAAGGACATCAACTAAAGAACATTTGCGAAAAACAGCTCAATATCCCACTTTCCAAACACTATTCTTTCTCCAGTAAAGTAGCTGTTTATGAATCACTTGTCTTTGTTGGATTGGAACACTCTTTGATTTGTCTGGTTTTTAAGCCAAACAAAAAGAAGCTCAAGGTTCATAAGAAGTGGAAACTGTCTGAGAAGATTCAGAGTTTGGTGATGGACACCAATCAACAAAACGTTTATGTGGGGACAGTGGAAGGTGTGTTTGTTTTGCCGAAAAGTGTTTTCTTAGTGTGAGTTTTGATTCTTCTGCTTTTCCTCCTCCTCCCTAATCCTTCGAGCACTTTTCCTTGCTCCCATATACAAAAAAAGAAACATACCGTCTATGACAAGTAGAACGATAAACATCCTTCTATCTACATAATAATAGGTACTTCCTACAATATCAGAAAACTCTATTTCAGATGGGCTATAAATGATGTCAATACTATCTCCTTGATTATGAGAATTGTATCGTTCTCTAAATACATCCTTCCTTATTGTGATTTCTTGCACCTGATGTGAATGGGTTGGCACACTATATTTGTAAGTGATATAGTGATAATCACCTCCTTTACTAGAATAGGAAGTAGATTTGCCCAATACCCTCGCAGAAATTGTAATTCCTGTTTGATGCAATTCTTGGTGTTTTTTGTAATTCCAAATCAAATAAATCGGGAAGACGACCAATAATGAACCGAATGTGGACAAGATGATGAGCCAAAAGATAATTGTAGAAAGTATGCTTTTTTTGTTTTCTTTAATATTCATCTACCAAACAGCTACAAGGAACAGCAAACGGCTCTTCAATTGTTCTATCCACATAAAGTTTACCATAGCCTGTACCATCATAATCTTGCTGAAAAATGTGGGTTTGATAAAAACAACCATCCTCTCCATCTCCTCCAATAGTCACTGCAATCCAACGGTGCAAAATAAAGCCTGTAAGCTCGTGTCTTTTGATAGTCCATTCATCACTACTGATTGAAAGGTCACGTTTGAGTGTTCCCACTTTGCTTTTGTAAGCTTGCTTTATTTTTTGGGTCAATGCTGCATCTTTACTCAATTCACCCATTGGCAAACAAAGTTCTGGATTTTTGGGGTCTGCTACTTTGTCTCCAACTATTAGGGTCAAATCGCCACTAAATATTTCTGGAGCATAAGTCAAATCCTTGTTTCTGTATGAATACATGGGTTGAATTTGCAGAGTGAGTTTGTGTTCTCCTTTGGTCAGCAAATGCTCTGCTTTGGTTAAGAATTTTTGAAATTGTAGAATCCCAATAGACGTTTTTTCATTGTAGCGATTCATCCATTCCTTTCCAAAAACGGTGTTAGGAAATGCCCCTTCGTAGGGGAATTGGGGATTTTTGGAGGTCAATGCGCCATCAAAAGTAGTTTTCTTTTCTTTGAAATCAGAAGGCAAATCAGGGTAATAGCGTTTGTCTTCAACAATGACTTTATCGTTCAATAACAAGGACAATTTATAGCTCGACCGACTCTTGAGTCCTCCTACACTTGCATCTTTTGTGCCTGGTTCATTCCGTAGATAGTTGTAGAGGCTGTTGTCCATATAGATTCGGTAATAAATCGGCTCGCCCAGTTTTGCAGTGGTGACAAAAGCTGTTTCGTTCTCCCTTCTTTTCTTGATAGGAGCATTGGAAAAAACGATTTTGTTTTGGTATTTTTCGTGAACTGTGCTGGACACACCTTCTGTTTCCACTGATTCTCTCGCCAAAGGTTCGGCGACAACTTCTTGAGGAGGAGCATTTTCTGTGCTGCTACTACCAGTGCTTCGGGTGGAGGTAGAACGGCTACTTCGGCTGCTTCGTGTACTACCGCTATTGTCGCTTTCGCTGCTGTTGGTTTCGGTTTCAGCCTTTTTTTTGTTTTTCAGATTCAAGCCTTTTTTGAGCTTGTTTTTTAGATTGCCAAATTGTGCTTCTGCATCTGTAGGCATTCCAAACAAAATGGTTGCTACTAAGAAAAATTGAAATAAGAATCTCATTTGCTTATAAATTGGAGGTGAATTATATAGAATATTCTTCCATAAGAAAATGCGAAACTATGCGCTCACTACTTCAATACAAACATGGAATTGTTCAAAGTCTATTGTTAGCTTTTGAAATGGGTATTTGAATTGCTGAACACTAGTTAGTTATTGGGAAGACAAATTAGTTCCAATAAAAAATTGGATTAATCTGTCATCAAATCTCCTACCTTGTGTGGACTTTGTTCAAAGTAAATATCCGACTGCCTCTCGTATTTTTCATATTCTGCATCTACCCCCAATTTCGTAGAAAGTTTCTCTAAATCTATGTGCAATGCAAATTCCATAAAGACCTCTTCATTTCCTTGTTTTTTTGCGAGTTCTAATAGCTGTGGGTGGGTTAGTAGGGCAAGTTGTTGCTTATATCGAGCAGATGGTTTCATATTGATATTATTTTTTGTTGTTAAAAGGAGAGTGCAAAGCACTAAAAAAACAGCTTATCAAAAGACCTATTTGCTCAAAATACATTTTCAACTGATAAAACAAATGTTTGAATTGCTGAATACATTTTCAATTCAATTTTCATTTTAAGAAGAAGGCTACAATAGTCCAGAAGCGTTTTTGCGGAGAATACTATTTTTGAGGTGATTATTCTTACAAAGTTGAAAATCCAACAACCAATATAGCCTGCAATAAAATCGTTGCGTCCAAGAATCCTGTATAAAACTGGTCGGGTCTATCCACTTTCGTTTGTTGAATCAATATCGCTGTCGAACGATAGGACATCAACAATCCCAACATCAAAAAAAACTGTGGCTCATTTGGTAACAATAAATAGTTGATGACTGCAATGAATCCCAAAGCGGCTAAACAGACATAGGACAATTGCAAGGTGTTTTCTATGCCAATCAATAAAGGAATGGTTTTAAGGTTTCGACCTTCGTCGTAGTTCATATCTCGGATGTCGAAAGGTAGGGTGATGGCAAAAATGAACAGCAGTTTTTCGAGAATTATGAGCCAAGTTCGAGGGTTTTCGAAGGAAGCATTGCATTGAAGGATGGGAAGTATGGCAGTGCTGATGGTCCAAATAATGGCTATCAGAAAAATTTTCAACATGCCTATATCCCGTAGTTTTTTCCAACCGTTTTTGCTCGGAATCAAGGGCAATGTATATAAAACGGTGATGACTCCTGATAGTATCAGTACAATTTGGATGCTGGTTTTGAGCTGCCAAAAGAGATAGAAACAGGCGATTGAAGTGGTGAATAGGAGCGCACATAAGAGGTGAAACAGCGGAGTTCTATTTTGAGCCTTCCGAAACATTTGGTTCATTTCTTCTAGAGCTGCCAAACGTGCCAACACATAACACGCCATCGTAGAAAAACCTACTACCAATAGTAATTCATCCCATATAATAGATTTTTGCAGCAATAAATAGGTCTGACAGGTGGCTGCAATGGCGCAAATCGAAATGAGGGTTTCGCTGTAAATGAAAAAGTTGATGATTTTTCGGAGGAATCGTGGCATTGAAGGGGTTCTATGATTGGTCAAAACTCAAAATATCTATAATAGCACACAGATGGAACGGATAATTACTGATTTTTTCTCTTTCTGTTCCTATCAGTTGAATCTGTTCAATCAGTGTTCTATTC
>JBGCDY010001080.1:0-2473 GCA_045105835.1 Chitinophagales bacterium | reverse complement strand
ACAAATCCTGCTCCACCTCCTACAAAAACAGAACGTCCGACTTACCCCAAACGCCCCACAACGAGTAAACCCAAGCCGAAAAGCAATATAGTGGTCGCTATCACGAATGCTTTGGGTACGGGACAATATGCCGAAAAATTGCAACTGAACATTGGAGGGGCTGATACCGAAATCAATCTTTCTTTGGATGCCAAACAGGAAACGATAGAGTTTGTCTTTCCCGAACCAGGTTGGTACACCTATTCCATCCAAACTGAGACGACTTTTTACAAAACATTTTGGGGATGGAACTACACCTACAATCGAAATGGCACGGGGCAAGGAAAAATTTATGTGGATGGCAGCAAAAATTATTACTTGGCAATGAGTGCAAACAGCAGTCAACATGGCAATTATACGGCTTATTTGCAGGAACATTGAGTCAATATTTCGAGAGAGAATAATAACCTTGCAAAAAAAACCTTATATTTGGCGAATGAAACGATGGAAGCCAATCATCTACTCACTACTCATATTGTCGTTTGTACTGGCTGATACAAGCTCTCTATTAGCTCCCAGTTTTTTGCAGACACAATTGCAGCATCACCGAGTACGTGCAGCACGTAGCGAAAAGGATGCTAATCTGCAAAAGCTTTTCGATGCTAAGGGTTTGCAGTATCCGCCTAAGGCATTTTTTATGCGTGTTTTCAAGAGTGAACACGTCATTGAATTGTGGGCTGCTGATGAAGCAGATACGCCCATGACTTTGGTGAACAGCTACGATGTTTGTGCCATGTCAGGTGACTTGGGGCCCAAAAGTAAACAAGGTGACCGCCAAGTTCCTGAAGGTTTTTACCATATTTCTCGTTTCAATCCCAATAGCAATTATTACCTCTCTCTCAAAATCAATTATCCCAACAAAGCCGACCGACTCCGAAGCTCTTTTAGCAATTTAGGTGGCGATATTTACATACATGGACATTGTGCCTCTTGGGGCTGTGTGTCCATTACCGACCCCATTATCAAGGAAGTCTATTGGTTGGCAGCACAAGTACAATATGGAGGAATGGAGGAATTACCTGTTCACATTTTCCCTTCAAGACTCTCCGACTTCAAATATGCCATCTTGCAACATCTCTACGAGGAAGAACCTGCTAATTTGCAGCTTTGGAACAGCCTCAAACAAGCCTATGATTATTTCGAAACCTACAAAGAAGTTCCCCAAGTCGAAATAGATGCGTCTGGAGAATATTTAGTAGGAGATGAAAATCAAAATGAGAATGAAAGTTAAAAATTTTACCTCATGAACCTTCAACAAAAAACATACTCCCTTCCATACATTTTTCTACTATGTGGATTGCTCACTAATTGTCAACAAGAAATTCCTGTTGCACAATTGGAGGTGAATGATGTGTGTATTGAAGAATATGAATTCGATTGTATTACGCTCGGTTTAGAAGGATGCAAATTAGTTGTGCAATGTGAGGAGGACAAGGAATCAGATTTGAAGCCTGCAAAGAAAAAAAAGAAGTCTAAGAAAAATGCTTTTCAAAAACATGTTCACCTCTTCTTAGAATTGATGCAGTCGGGAGATATTGCAGAAGCTGCAAAATACAGCACGGAATACGGTTTGAAGTCTTTTTTGAATTTTGATATTGATAAAATCGAAGAATTCAGCATTCGTCAAGCCAAAGCGGATGCTGTTTTGGGTACTGCTATGGTCAAAATCAATGGGCTTCCCGAAAAGATGTTTTACTTCAATAGAGAAGGCAATCGCTGGACTTTTATCGGTACGGATGATTGGCGGAATTCTTAACAGCTTTGAACAAGAAAGGGTAACCAAAAGGAAGCACACTTAAATTTGAATTTTTGGCAAAAAAAAAGCTCGTATGGAACGAGCTTTTTTTTTATTAAATCTTCTTGTTCATTTCATTACCTCCCAATATTCACCCGAATCCCCGTAGTCAGACCAAAACTGTGGAATCTTTGTTTGACAGGATTGTTCTCCCAATTGTTGATAGGACGAACAACATACTTCAATGAAGGCTCAATCAACAAATGTACATTGTCCGAGAATTTGTAATTGTAGCCAATACTGCTATATAGAGCCAAGCCACTATGGGCATTGAAAATAGGAGCATCACTTGTGCCTTGCAAATCAATAGAACCCATGCTGTTGTAATCCACCATTCTGCCTTTTTGTGAAAACGCAAGATTCAACAAAATACCAAAGTTCATATTAAAGTCAAATTCCTTTCGGTCTTCTCTGTATCCCACCAAAATCGGAATATCCACAAACTCATATTTGTTCTTAGCCGTTTCTAAAGGAAAACTGATTTCCTCACCTGTGATTGGGTTGGTTTCTGGTTCTCTTTGATACACAAAATTCTCTGTGATTCTGGAATACAAAATACCCGTGCGAATCTCAGAAACATCGTGCAATCTAAAAGAAGCTCTCAAACCAAAAGTATAACCAAATCTGGATTGTTCCGTT
>JBGCDY010001079.1:0-4700 GCA_045105835.1 Chitinophagales bacterium | reverse complement strand
CATTTCCATCATTCTCATACCAAATTATATTATTACCCCAAAAAAAAACGGCTAAAACATCCATATCCCCATCGCAATCTATAACAGACATATAAAAATCCTCTCCTCCTACATGTTCATTAGAAATAATTTGCTGTGGTCCAAACAAATCTTGGGCTTGTCCAGTAATAGAAAAAAGAAAAAATATTATTGCCGAAAGAAAAACTCCAAAGGGGTTAATTGTTTTCATAAGTACTTTGCATTTTTAATTAAAAAGATTACCTATTATTAAAACGATAAATCCTCAAAAAGTAAACATTTTCTATCGCAAAACCGCTTATCAACACTACAAATACGCACAATTACAAAAGAAAAACGGCTCCAAAAACAAAAATTATTCCCCGATTTCCCTCCCATAAACATAAAATCCTCCAAAAATATTCCTGAAAAAAAATGCCTTTCCCACGTTACGTTTTTTTGATTCACTTGACGATTCCTTCAAAAAATACCATAACAATATAATTAACCGTTCATTCCACCTCCAATTCACACAACAATACACTACAACACCTTCCTTCCCCTATTCCAAAAGCGTTTTTTTTGAAGAAAATGAAAAAAAGCAAAAACGATTTGAAAGCTAAAAAACACCACAACATTGCAGTGAGCTAAAAAAGTGGGTTTGAAGCTTAAAAACACCCATTTTTCAAACTAGCTTCAATTAACTGAAAATCAGTGCTATTCAAGCAACATTTTTCTTTCACATTGCTTTTTTCAGTCCATCAGAAAAATAATTCCACCTTCAAAACCCACCAATAGAAACCTTTCCACTCCCCTATCTTTGGGGCATCATTCAAATATACAATTACAGTTTTCCCAAACCCTTGGGAAATTGTTTCACCCTTTAAACATATAACCTTATGAGATTCTTCACGTTTATCTTATCTGCACTCATCTGTATGATGTGCATCCAAAGCCAAAATGTATTGGCTCAATCCAATCGCCCACATCGTTGTAATTCGGACCACCAAATGCAAGGCATTTACGACCAGAATCCCGATTACCGCCAAAAAATTGAAGAAGGAAGAAAAGCAGTGATGCAAAAAATCCAAAGCAATCCAAACTTCAATTCCAGAGTAGGCGACATCATTACCCTTCCTGTACACGTCATCATCGTACACCCTACAGGAGAAGCGGTAGGACAAGGAAGCAACTTATCCGTGTCAAAAATCGAATCACAAATCACGGCATTGAACGAAGATTTTCGCCGCACCAATGCGGACGCAATCAATACACCCAGTGTATTTCCTGTAAGCGATGCAGAAATCGAATTTTGCTTGGCATCTGTAGACCCAAATGGCAATGCCACAAACGGTATTACCCGCTATGCTTCCAACCAAAATTTTGACAACAACGAATCTTCTATCAAATCAACAACAGGATGGGACAGAGATGACTACCTCAATATTTGGGTTGCTCCAACTGTAGGCGCACTCGGATATGCTTATGTACCTTCTACCAGTTCTTTGCCTAATGCAACAGTCGATGGTGTGGTCATCGTTACCACTACTTTTGGAGGCCCTAACACAGGATCAAATGCTCCTTACGATTTGGGTAGAACCACTACACACGAAGTCGGTCACTATCTTGGATTGGACCACATCTGGGGAGGCGGTTGTAACCAAGACGATGGAATCGCTGATACACCACAACAAGCAAGTGACAATGGCGGATGTCCAAATCACCCAAGCCCAAGTTGCAACAATGGTGGGGATATGTTTATGAACTATATGGACTATGTGAACGACAACTGTATGAATGCATTCTCTGCGGGACAAAACACCTACATGCGTGCAATCCTTAACTCTTCTCGTTCCAGCTTATTGACTTCAGCCAATACCAAATGTAACCTCATCATCACACCTCCTACCTGTACGGATGGCATCCAAAATGGAAATGAAACGGGTGTTGATTGCGGTGGTTCTGACTGTCCCGCTTGTGAAGTAGCTCCTACTTGTACAGATGGTGTGCAAAATGGAAATGAAACGGGTGTTGATTGTGGCGGTTCTGATTGTCCTGCTTGTGAAGTAGCGGCTACCTGCAATGATGGCATTCAAAACGGAGACGAAACAGGCATTGATTGTGGTGGTACTGACTGTCCTGCTTGCGAAACAGAAACTACTTGTACTGCTCCTACCAATATCACTATTTTTGGAGTAGATGAAAACAGTGCAACTGTCTCTTGGAACGCTGTATCAAACGCCCTTTCTTACAACCTTCAATACAAAAGTGCCAATGCAATTGACTGGACAAACGCTTCCAGTACAGGCACTTCATTGAGTATTGGCAATTTGGAAAGCTGTACACAGTACCAAATTCGCATCCAATCTGTTTGTGCGGATGGCGGCACTTCAAAATTGGCTTATGTCGAAACAACTATTGAAGAAACTCAAAATGAAGAAAATACTACTGCAAACAATTCTACACAAACAATTGCAAAACAACAAGGTGGAGAGGCTCCATTTGAAGAGGGTGAATTGTTGATTCAATTGCAGCCTAAAGTGCCTTTGACTCAGTTTTTGAAGGACTTCCAATCTTATAAAGGCAAATCAACAGGTTTGAAATTGAAGAAAGTGGTTTCTAAAAGCTTGGACATCTACTTATTTGAATTCAATTCTAAGAAAGCAAAACACGCAGATTTCGCTTCCGAAATTTTCCACAACAAAAACGTACGTATCGTTCAAAACAACCACAAAGTAACGCTTAGAAATACACCTAATGACTCTCAATTCAACCAACAATGGCAGTACATCAATACAGGTCAAAGTGGCGGAACAGTAGGTGCAGATATTGATGCAGATTTGGCTTGGGACATCACCACAGGTGGTACGAACACAGATGGAGATGAAATCGTAGTGTGTGTCATTGACGATGGTTTGGACGAAAATCACCCTGATTTTGGTGACAATGTATGGGTCAATACCAATGAGATTCCAAACAACGGAATTGACGACGATAACAATGGTTATGTGGACGATTACAAAGGTTGGAACACTTACCAAAGCAATGACAACTTGAACGATCCTGGTCACTGGCACGGAACACCTGTAGCAGGTATTATAGGAGCGAAAGGAAACAATGGAACAGGCGTATCGGGTGTAAACTGGAATGTAAAAATCATGTTTGTAGTCGGTGGAGGAAATGAAGCAGAAGCTATTGCAGCCTATACTTATCCTTTGGAAATGCGTAAATTGTACAACGAAACCAATGGTCAAAAAGGTGCTTTCGTGGTATCGACGAATGCCTCTTGGGGTATTGATGGTGGAAAAGCAGCAGACGCTCCTTTGTGGTGTGATATGTACAATCAGTTGGGTGAACAAGGTATCTTGAGTGCAGGTGCTACTGCAAATGCAAACACAAACGTAGATGTAGATGGTGACTTACCAACTCAATGTGGCAGTGACTACTTATTTTCAGTGACCAACATGAACCACAATGACCAAAAAGTAACCCAAGCAGGTTATGGAGCGACTTCCATTGACTTGGGCGCATTTGGACAAGATGCTTACAATGTAGCTATCAACAATTCTTACGAAGGTTTTGGTGGAACATCTGGTGCAACTCCTCACGTAGCTGGTACGATTGCTTTATTGTATTCTGCTCCTTGTAGCAACTTCACTGCACTTTCTAAATCCAATCCTGGTGCAGCAGCTTTAGCGGTAAGAAATTACATCTTGAATGGTACAGATTCCAATGCAAGTTTGCAAGGAATCACTACTTCTGGTGGACGATTGAATATGCACAAAGCACTTCAAGAATTGATGACTGCCAACTGTAGTGGTGCGGCTCCGACTTGTACGGATGGTATCCAAAATGGCGGCGAAACGGGTGTTGATTGTGGTGGAAATTGCGCTCCTTGTGAGGTGACTGCAACTTGTACCGATGGCATACAAAACGGAAACGAAACAGGTGTTGATTGTGGTGGTGATTGTAGCCCTTGTGGTGGCGGAGAAACTGTGACTTCTAACTATTCTGCTCCTATCAGCTTCACAACTGCAGGTTGTGTGACTTGTACAGACGGCATCCAAAATGGAAACGAAACAGGTATTGATTGTGGTGGTGATTGCAGCCCTTGTGATGGCGGAAACGACGACTATTGCAGCGGAAGCGGACAAGACACAGAATACGAATGGATTGAGACAGTTAGTTTTGGAGGAATCAACAATACTTCTGGCGCAAACAATGGTTATGGTGATTTCACCAGCCAAAGCACAAGCGTAGAACAAGGCAGCACTTATCCGATTGTTTTGACTCCTGGATTTAGTTCTGGTGCTTACGATGAATATTTCCAAGTATGGATTGACTTCAATGGAGATGGTGATTTTGACGATGCAGGTGAATTGGCTTTTGATGCTGGAAACACAAGTACAAGTGCCGTCAATGGTAGCATTGCGATTCCTACAAATGCGACAACTGGAAGCACCCGAATGAGAGTAGCGATGAGATGGAATGAAGCCCCTAATGGTCCTTGTGGTGTGTTTGGATTTGGTGAAGTAGAAGACTACACGGTGAATATTACAGCAGCACCAACTTGTACGGATGGTGTTCAAAATGGTGACGAAACGGGTGTTGATTGTGGCGGTTCTTGTGCGCCTTGTGACGATGGAAATGATAACGAATACTGCGATTCTTATGGCGACGATTCAAGCTTTGAATTCATTGCA
>JBGCDY010001078.1:0-7902 GCA_045105835.1 Chitinophagales bacterium | reverse complement strand
AGGAATGCTACAAAAATAAATTTACATTTTTTTGGATGAACATCCCCCAACCCCCTTCAAAGGGGGAATTAAGAGTGTGAATTTATTTCTTCCGCATTCCTTATCGAAAAAAAAGATTGCAAAATTTTGAAAATAAGGAGTTTGAAGCCTCACTTCTCACACCCCAACTCTGTCTTCTGACTTACCATAATCTTCAAAAATTTCACGCTCGATCTCGCATTTTATCAAGCAAATCGTTCAATATTTTTGCCTCTTCAATAGAAACGTTCTGGAGCTGTTCCTGCAAATGTTCTTCAATGGCAGCAGAACTCACTTCAATAAGCTCTAAGCCTTTAGCTGTGAGTACAATGTCGACCCTTCTTCGGTCATTGGGGCATTCTTTGCGAACTACCAAATCTTTTTGACGAAGCTTTTCGACCAACCTGGAAGCATTCGACATTTTATCTATCATTCGTTCTCTTAGGAGCTTTACTGTCACCGCCTCTGGATGTTGTCCCTTGAGAATCCGAAGAATATTGAACTGTTGCCAAGAAATATGGTACGCCTTCAATGCCTGTGTGACTTGCTGACTCAACCATGCTGCCGTAAACAGAATGTTGATGTGCACTTTCTGATGTTCACTTTTGAAGTGCGTCTGTTGTATTTCCTCTTCGATTTTCATTGTCCGCTGCAAATTTAACGTATATACAATCAATGTTTCAACATTGTTTATTTTTTGTCAAAAAAAGATGATTTTTTTCATTTTTGTTTCGATTCTCATTTTGATTTCATCAAGACAAAAAGATTAAAGATGCCAATTATCATTTTTTTCCTATATTGGAGGTTCATAAGCTTTGTAGCATATACACTAAACTTTGGATACTCAATTGCAGTCTAAAATGGATGGAAACCAGAATCAGACACCGCAATTCAACTACCAAGGTTCATTTGGAACGAAGACCACAAGCATCTATCATGATAACGGTTAGTAAAAACTACGAATTTGACCCTGAAAAAGACCTTATAGGACAAGGAGGATTTGGGAAAGTCTATCGGGCAAGAGACGCAAACTTGGATATGGAGGTCGCCATTAAGAAATATTCTGGCAACCTTCCTGATAAATACAGTTTGTTTGGAGAAATCAAGCGGGCAATACACCTCAATCACCCCAATTTGGTGCGTTATTTTGATGCCTTTGAGTTGGAAGATAGTTCCGCTTTTGGTGATAAAATTCAAATTGGTGTACTGGAATTGATTAATGGAGGAGACCTAACTGCTCTATTGCGAACAGGACCTGACCATGAAACACTGCGAAAAGTATTCACAGGAATCATGGAAGGACTTCGGTATTTGCATTCCAAAGGAATTATCCACAGGGATTTGAAACCCGAAAATATTCTGATTCAAAAAGAGGGGGATGAGATAATTCCTAAAATTGCTGATTTTGGAATCAGCAAAGTTTTGGATGAAAGCAGTTCAGGTACAGGTGCTTCTTCGCTAATCATTGGCTCGATAGAATACATGGCTCCCGAACAGTTCAATGTGGTGAAATATGGAAAGTCTGACCAATTGGATACCAATTTGGATTTGTGGTCATTGGCAACCATGATTTACGAAGCCTACACAGGTACTGCCCCCTTTGGCAAAACCAAGCAAGGAGTTTCGAGAGATGAAATCATGCGAAACATTTTGGAGAAAAACCTCACCGAAATCCAAAAAGTACCCGAACCCTTCCGTCAAGTAGTCCGAGCTTGTTTGATTCGAGATGCTGGCAAACGAGCGCAAACAATCGACCAACTTTTTGACCTCATGTACAGTTATGAACATGGCTCAACCCGTCGCCTTAGTTCTACAAGTGGCATCTATACCAACAATACTTCTGCTCCTGACAATGGAAGTACCAGTATATTGGACAAAAATAAAAACAAATCAAATCCAAAAACACCCGTATCTGGTGGCTCTGCAACTGCTGTTAGCGCACCTCAAAATGTACCCAATATTGCAGCAGAATCCACTTCAAAAAAAGAAGACTCAGGCTTCAACTTAGCGATGATTCTTCCATTCATTACTGCAATAATTGCGTATGTATTTTTTGAAAGTAAAAAGACGATTTTTGGGTGGCAAACTCCTATTGGAGAATACATCATTTATCCAGCCTTGGTTGCTACTGCAATGGGCTTGGTCAATATTTTCATGATTTTCTTCAGAAAATTAGAGCGCTCCGAAATACCTGCATATCTATTTTCTTTTTTGGTGTTGGCATATTACTTAGTAAAAAGTTTGCTGATACATCATTATACAAATTCAGGTATTGAAGGAATTCATTTCGATTTCTCCGTTCACCCTTTTGCCAGTTTTTATCCTTACATAGGCATTGGTATTGTGTTGGTTAGCATATTGGCATCCGTCACCCGAATCAAATGGTTTGAAGTAATAGCCCACTATGGAAGCATTGCTGTTTTATTACATGCACTCATTGGAGTGAGTATTGGAGCAAGCGCAGGATGGAACATTATTCGTATATTAGGGGTTATTGCAATAATATTAGGCGTTTTCCTTTGGAACAAACAAAAGCATGACCTTAAAGGAGTTTAGACAACGATACAAATACAATCCCGAAACCGATATTTTGGGAGAAGGAGGCTTTGCGAAAGTGTACAAAGCTCATGATATGTTGATGAAACGAACTGTCGCACTGAAATTTTACCGAGGTGATTTTGGTGATAAATACAGCGTTTTGGCTGAAATCAAACGTTCGATGGCATTCAATCATCCCAACCTTATTCGGTATTACGATGCCATACAAATTCAAGTACCTTCGAGCTATGACTCAAGCAATATGCTGCAAGTGGGTATCATGGAGTATGCAAATTCGGGAGACCTCAATGCCTTTATGAAGACCTTTCCTTCAATGCTTGACATCAAAAGAGTCATTGGAGGTATTCTAAAAGGATTGGGATATTTGCACCAACACGGTGTCGTACACAGAGACATCAAACCCCAAAATTTACTGATTAACAAAGAACCCGATGGTACTTGGGTCAGCAAGATTGCAGATTTTGGACTCGCCAAAAAACTCTCCGAACAAAAAGAACTTTCCTCACAACTTTTGGGTACAATGGAGTACATGGCTCCCGAACAATTCAACCCCGAAAAATATGGAATCCGTGGAATTTTAGGAACCAATATTGACTTATGGGGCTTAGGAGTCATCCTGTTTGAGACCTTTACGGGCGAACTACCTTTTGGAAGTAGAACCGATGGTGACAGCCATGAACAGGTGATGTACAATATTATGCGAAAAAATTTGGGCGAAGGATTGGACGATGTCATGGAGCCTTATCAAGCAATTATTCAATGGTGTTTGGTCAAAAATGCCAACCAAAGAGCGCAAACTGCAGAAGATTTACTGGCTTTATTGGAGGGAAAAGAGGAGGTATTGAAGAAGGTAAAAAAACATACAAATACCTTGGCGAACAGTGAAGTGAGCCTAAGTGAAGACCATAGACGTTTGCTATTTATCGGAAACATTGTTCTCTCCCCATTATTGGGCGTAATTTTATTTTTCTTGTGGAAAAGAAAGTACCCCCAAAAATCCCGTCAAACACTCAATTTAGCTTGGTGGTCATTGGCAGCATGGTTGGGATTGTTGCTGGTTATCGTAATTGGAATGATTTTTATGGAGACTAACCTATCAGACCAATTATTGAAGGGCAAATAAAACCCCTCTAATATTGTTAAGAACAGCACGATTTACATTAACTTTGGCTGTCAAATAGCCCAAACAAAAGTTCAAATACAAGACTCAGCTTCAATATTCCTTTTCAAGTTTGTCTTTGTCCATTGGATTTTTTAAATATTTTTTGAAGGAATAATACCTTATTCGTAGATGAAATTTAGAGAACGATATACATTTGATTCCAGTAAAGACTTCATTGGAAAAGGCGGTTTTTCGAGGGTTTACAAAGCCCACGACAACATTCGCAAACGATATGTGGCGCTGAAATTTTACAAGGGTAATGTGTCGGACAAATACGACATCATCAGTGAAATCAACCGAATGGATGACATGGTTCATCCCAATTTAATACGATATTATGATGCCAACATTATTGAATCTGTCAATGCCATTGGCGAAACAGAGCAGATTCAGGTGGGAATTATGGAATATGCCAATGCAGGAGATTTAAGCGGTTTTTTTAAGGTACAAAGGAGTCCCGAAATAATCAGCTCTATTATCAAAGGCATACTAAAAGGGTTGGCATATTTGCATGAAAATGGTATCGCACACAGAGATTTGAAGCCCAAAAACATTCTTTTGAGTAAGAACAAACGAGGCAAGTTGATGGCGAAAATTGCTGATTTTGGAATCAGTAAGCGCATAGATACAGACGATGCCACGATGTCTTCTCAATTGATGGGAAGTGTGGAATACATGGCACCCGAACAGTTTGCCCCTGCAATGTTTGGACTCAATCAAAAACTGGCAACCAATGTGGATTTGTGGGCATTGGGAATCATCATTTACGAATTGTATGCCCAAAATTTACCATTTGGAAGCCGTACCGCAGGTATCAACTACGAACAAATTCTCAATAATATCCTCTTCAATGACCTCAACATAGACTACAACAGAGTACCCGAACCTTACCGTACAATCCTCCGAAAGTGTTTGGTTAAAAAAGCGGCAGACCGTGCGAAAGATGCGATGGAATTATTGGATATATTGGAAGGTAACACAAATACTACAAACACAAAAGGAGAGACAAAGCCTGTAAGAGGCTCCCAAAAACCTACCAAACCTCAAAATGAAGGCACAAGTACACGCATACTCAATGATTTAAAAATACCAAGAGAGGGGAATGATACCAGACCTACAATTGATATTGATGAAACAAAAAATGTAAAACCTGTACGAAATCAGAAACCTCCAAAAGAAGAGACGAAAAAACCAAAGCCTCAAATTACGAAACCCAAACAAGAACCGATTCAAAAAGAAACTCCTAAAAAAGAAGAACCCAATCCTCCAAGAAGATTTAGCAGCAAATCAGCAGTACATGAAATAAATGTAGGAAAGAATTTGTTTAAATTAGGAAATTATGAAGGAAGCTTCAAAATACTGGATCGTCATCGAGAATACAATGTATTCGATACCGAAGCCAAGTTTTATTTGGGATATATGTACTACAATGGAAATTGTGGAGGTGCTTATGATGAAGCTTTGGGGAAAAAACTCATGGGGGAAGCCAAACGAGAAAATCGTAGCTTGGTGATTGATTTGATGTTGAAGTATGTACTCAATAAATAAATTTGTGTCCTTTTTAGGATGAAAAAATAACCCCCATTTTTTCATTATGATTCTTGATTTTGAATTTCATTTATCACTAAATGAGAAATTATTTGAAGATTCATAGATTTTAAATGATATTTGTCCAAAAATAGTAATAGTTTGTATGGCAAAAGTTCAGTGTTATAACTGCAAAAAGACTACGCCCGTAGTGGCACCCCGATATAGATGCAAATATTGCAACTATCCCCTCAATAAATATGTGGAACAGGAAGAAGAACCTGAGGAGGAAATAATCATCGAAAGATTGAAGCAGGAGATTCCTGACGAAATGTCCATTCATGATAAATACCTTCTTGATAAAGCTTCCAAAGAGGAAAAAGACATCAATCAAATTTTAGACAATCTAAAACCTGACGAAAAAGTCCAAAAGACGATGACAGGCCCTGTGATTATCAAAAAGAATTTGAACCCCGAAAAAGATGGTAAAATCATTGCAGGTTGGTTGGTCGTTCACACAGAAGGAAGACTACCTGTTACATACGAACTTTTTGAAGGAGCCAATGTCATTGGGCGACCAGACGGTCCACACCATGTAGATATCCGAGTAGAAGATGATGAATATGTGAGTCGAATTCACAGTATTATCACTGTCAAAAAGGATTACCTACACCGATTTTATTACGAATTGGCGGACAATGGAAAACTCCGAAGAGGAAATCCCAGCACCAACGGCACCTACATAAATGGCCAATCTGAAAGATTACCGAAAAACAATGTAGTACATCTTAGAGACAATGATACTGTTCAAGTAGGAACCACCAAATTGGTATTCAAAAATATTGACAATTCTGACAATTTGGAGTCAGCAGCACACAGTGTCATCGAAACAGATTTCACTAGTACAGTTGCCATTCGGTAAGCCATGAATTTGTCGATGAATCAATCAATTAAAGAATAAATTAATTAATCTATATATGACATCCAGAGGAAAAAATTTATTATTAGCCTTGGTTTTCTCCTTCATTGTAATGGTCGTGGCAGTAGCGGGCTACAACATTGTACCTGAACCAACCCTAAACCGTATTTTTCAAATGTTAGGGGGCAATTTGCCAGGAGGACTCATACAGTTTTTTACCTTTATTACCTTCTTTTGGGGGATTTTTGAAATCCGTTCACGCATGCACCGCCTTCAATTTGAAGAAGCAGGACTCAAAATGGGTTTACTCCCAGAAAAAGAACAATGGGTGCTTTCTCCAAATGATGTGAATGACCTCAAACTCAAAATGATTGAAAAAGAGGCAGATCGCAAACTTTTGATTACCGATGTAATCAAAAAGGCGAGCACGAAGTTTAGAGCTAATCGAAATATCTCAGATGTAATGGGCATCGTTTCGGCGCAAATCAAAATCAACATGTCTAAGGCGGAAAGTGCACAGTCCATTATTCGCTATTTGGCATGGGCAATGCCTTCTATCGGATTTATCGGTACGATTATGGGGATTGCACAAGCTTTGGGTGTGGCTGACAAGGTCGCAGAAGATCCTGAATCTTTAGGTTTGGTAACTGCCTATATGTATGTCGCTTTTGATACAACTTTGATCGCTTTGTTGCTCAGTATCATTATGATGTGGTATTTCCACAACTTGCAGGAAAGAGAAGAAGACCTTCACTCTGATATGGAAGAGTATGTGATGGAAAACTTGGTCAATCGCATACATTTAGAGTAAGAGAGGAATTATTCAAAATAGAAATTCAATGAAAAGAGTTGAAGTAAATGCTGTGAAATGCGATTTGCTTCAACTCTTTTTTTTTGAGATATGGGATAGCCATAATGGGGCATAAGGACTTGTTATTTAGCCTAAGCAAAAAAGCCCACTTCCCTAAGAAAGTGAGCTTTACTTTATCAAATGTAGAACAGCATGAAATTAGTTTATAGGATTGCCATACACTTTCACCTCTGCCAATGATAGATAACCTGTTTTCTTCGCAATTCGGACATAACGCCCTCGGACACTTTTTCCAGGTTTGACTTTGATGATGGGAGACATTCCTTTTTGGTAATCAATTATGGAAAGTGCTGCGCCTTTTTCGTTTGCCGTTTGCTTGACGTAAGTGATTGCGCCGCCAATTCTCTCTGAGCAACAGTCTGTACGGTTGTAAATTTCGACTTTTGAAATGTCGTACATTGCTCCCAAATCTACTTCCCACCAAGGATTGTTTTGTTCATTCGTGTGTGAGACAGAACGCCCCGTCCAAACTCCATTGGTGTTTCCATCTACAGCAAGACTACTCTTTCCTATGTCCATTGTTGAAGATTGTCGTGTGGGTTTTCCTTGTGCGAGGTTTTTGGCAGAAGAAGTTGGAGTCGGTTTGGCGATAGGAGTATTTTGAGCGGGAGTGCCATATATTTTGACTTCTGCCATTGATAGATAACCCTTGCTGCTTTTTGCAATTCGAATGTATCGTCCAATTGCTTTTTGTGTTGGATTGACGGTCATTTTTGCCATTCCTTTTTGGTATTGTAGGGTAGATATGGCTGTTCCTTGATTATTGGCATTTTGTTTGACATAGACGGTTGCTCCGTTAATGCGCTCTGAACAACAATCTGTACGGTTGTAAATTTCGATTTTTGA
>JBGCDY010001077.1:0-15479 GCA_045105835.1 Chitinophagales bacterium | reverse complement strand
GTTAATGGTTATAGCAGGGATGTTGTTCTGGGTAACTGTTTATACAGGCACTCGAACTGCTTTCGTGCTGCTTCCCGCAGGCGTTTGCTTTTTTGTACTAATGACTTTTCGCAAAGAATTCTTACTATTGGGCTTCATAACTCTATTGTTTGGAATAGGTTTGGTTCTCAAATCAACTTCCAATCCCATCATCTATCGAATCCAATCAGCCTTCAAACCTGGAGAAGACGCATCTATGCAGTTGCGCCTTAGAAACCAGGCTTTTATACAACCATTTATTCATAGGCATCCGATGGGAGCAGGTTTAGGAAGTACGGGCTTGTGGGGACAACGATTCACTCCAAATTCTTTTTTGGCACACTTTGCACATGATAGTGGATTGGTACGAATTGCCATCGAATTGGGTTGGATTGGACTCATAGTCTATTGCATTTCCCTCTTTGTGATGCTCAAACAGGCAGCCTACTACTATTTTAGAGTCAGAGACCCTACTATCAAAATAATGTATTTGGCAATCGCCAATATACTTTTTATTCTCACCTTAGCGAGCTATCCACAAGAAGCAATTGTACAACTGCCTACCAGTATTGTATTTTACATTTGTTTGGCAGCACTGGTTCGTCTCAAAGATTTTGACATGGAAATCGTTGAAGAAGAAGAGGCTGAATTGGTAGAGGTAGAAGAAGATAGGATTTACCCTGTCAAAGTGAAGCCACATATTGAAATGATTTAATACACTGTTTCAAAAATTTATTTAGATAGAAGGCTCTCTCAAAAGGGGAGATAACAGAAGTTTTAAAAACTTCCGTTATCTGTATTTCAAAATCGAATTATTTGAAATAGTGTATTTAATAATGCTCACTAACAAACTGCCCTTCTGTGCAAATAATAAATTTCGGCGCAACAGTGCCTTCATTGATAGCATCGGCACTCATATTGGGCAAGCAAATGGTTTGCCTACCATCACCTCCATATTTCGTACCGATAATTGAGTATAGCGGCATATTTTGCATCAGTTGTAGTGTTTGTCCATCACAAAACATCCACTTTTCAGGAAGAGTATCGCCAGCAAATAAAGTAACGAGACTTATCATACTATATTCATAATAATCATCTGGAGTGGAGGTACAAATAAAATACTTAGGGGCTTTTCCAATGGGGCTTAGACTACTGCCATTGAGCTTTGGTAGGGCGAAAGTGCTCGTACCATCTCCTCCATATTTAGCACCTATTACTTCAAACAAAGCTGGATAGTCAGCAATAGCTATCTCCTGACCATTGCAGATTAGCCAACCTTCGGTATATATACTTTCCTCGCCTGCATACATTTTAATCATTCCAGCGAAGCCCTCCATAGGTCCGACTCCTTCATGAAGTATGAATTGCATATCACGCTTGCCATGCCCCATCATCAAGGTATCTGCCTTTAATTCGGGTAGATTACATTGACTAGGGTTGGTATTAGAACCTGGAAGTAGAGGTCGTCTATACCTAGCTCCAAGTAGTTGTTGTAGATGATTTGATGAAGCACCCAAATAATATTTAGCTCCATTACAAGCAAGAAATTCTTCTGGAACAAAACCACCTGCAAATAAATTCGTTTCTGACAATGTTGGCATAATAAATTGATTTGTGCATGTCCATTTTATTTTGAATCGGACAAGCTGATGAAAAGAAGTTTTATAAAAAACCGTTAAAATTGTTTCGTCTGCTTCAATAGACGAATTGGCGATTGCGTTTTGAAGAAAAAAAATATTTTTTTTTCAAAAAAGTGTTCAGACAGTCTTGGTTTGGATGTAGGTAGAGGTGCATGCTACAACGCACAATTCCATTGAAACAGCAAAAATTGGTGGGAACGTATTTTCTATACTTAGAAAGAATCTTTCTTCAGCTTGACTTCACTATTTTCTTTATAAAACCTTCACAAACAGCAATTTTTAGAATCGAAAATAATCAACATAAAACCATTTATACCACAAAATCAATTCCTTTTTCCTTCATTTTCTCATAGCCTTCTTGGTTGAATTGATACAAAAAAGCCCCTCTTTTAGAACCAGATTTATCTTTTTCGTCCAGCTTATCAAGTATATTCATCGAAAGGATTTTCTTGCGAAAGTTACGGCGGTCGAGTGTCCTTTGGTAAATCGCCTCGTACAATAACCGCAGTTGAGGAATCGTAAATTTTTTGGGCAGCAATTCAAAACCAATGGGTTGATAACGGGCTTTGCAGTGGAGTTTTTTGAGTGCATCGTTTATCATTTCGTTGTGGTCGAGCATCAAAGGAGGAATCGAGTCAAAATCGAACCAACGGGCTTGATGTGTTTCAACCTTCTCAAACTCTTCTTCTCCCAAGCGAATGAGTGCAAAAAATGCCTGAGAAATAACCCTCGCACCAGAATCTCGATTCACCTCACCATAGCAACCCAAAGAATCCATAAAAATATCGCTGAGTCCTGTATATTCCTCCAATACCCTAACAGCCGCAGCCTTTACACTTTCTTCAGGCTTGATAAAACTGCCAATCACCGACCACTCATTTTTAAAGGGTTCTATCTTGCGCTTGAATAAGAGCAGTTTCAAACCTTCTTTGTCAAATCCAAAAATGACACAATCTACTGCTATCAATATAGGAACGGCTTCTGAATAGTAAGGCATTTGTTTTTTTTACAAAAATAGCAGAATAAATTTTGATTTTTTCAAAATAAGCGTATACTTTACACTTAAAAATCTACCTCCACCTCAAATCCAAACTTCAAACTAAAAAACCTTGCACTTCTTCCCAAACAAATTTTAAAAAATTGAGACCATGAATACGATAAAAAACCCATCAAAACTTTCAGAAACCATCATTGCAGAAGCTTCTGGGCGCATCAACATCATTGGCGAACACACCGACTACAATGATGGCTTCGTACTCCCCGCTTCTATAGATAAAAGGATGACAGTCAAAATCAAGCGAAATAGCACAGCTTCTCAAGCTTCCGTTACGGCTGCAAATCTTGGAGAATCCTTTACTTTTGACCTTCAAAACTACTCCCCTACTCAAAATGGTTGGTACAACTATGTGATGGGAGTCGTAAATGAACTGCAAAAAATGGGCGGCAAGATCACAGGCTTCAATGCCGAATTCAACGGCACAGTGCCAATAGGAAGTGGTATGAGTTCATCTGCTTCTTTGGAATGTGCCTTTGCCCTTGCACTCAACGAACTTTTTGGTTTGGGTTTTGACAAATGGCAACTTATCAAAGCTTCGCAGATGGCAGAACACAATTTTGTGGGCATCAAATGCGGCATAATGGACCAGTTTGCGAGTGTGATGGGCAAGAAAGACCAAGTGATGTTGTTGGATTGTCGCAGCCTTGAATTTCAATATTTCCCTTTGGAGTTGGACAATTACCAATTGCTATTACTCAACACCAATGTTTCCCACTCACTTGCTTCTTCTGAATACAATACACGTCGAGCGGAATGTGAAGAAGGAGTTGAATTATTGAAGAAACAATATCCATTTATGACCAATTTGAGAGACATAACCTTGGAACAAGTCACAGGAAATATAGACAAAATACCTGAGCATATTTTTCGCAGATGCCACCATGTTGTCTCCGAAAATCAGCGAGTGTTGGATGCCACCAAAGCCCTACTCAACAAAGATTACAAGGATTTGGGCAAACTTATGTATCAATCACATTTCAGTCTTCAAAATGATTATAAGGTGAGTTGTACAGAATTGGATTTCTTAGTAGAACAAACGCTTGACAAAGAATACATTATTGGAGCAAGAATGATGGGTGGTGGTTTTGGAGGCTGCACCATCAATATCGTCGAAAAAAACAAGGTAAACGAGTTTTTGGAGCAAGTCTCGACCGCCTACCAAAGTCATTTCCAAATTGATTTGACTCCTTATGAAGTGGTGATTGAGGATGGAGCCAGAATTGTTGGGTAAAACAGGTTCACTGAAAATTTTAGCGAACCTGTTTTATTCTTTTGAGGCTTCTATTTCAAAATGAGTACAACCGAATTAGTTCCTAAGAACTGAAGCCTTCCGTTTTTGTCGTAAGGCTTTGTGAAAATCACAAGTACAAATATTTGAAAAACACAAGTATATGACTCTTTCGATTGCCCTTATTACTTGTAGTGGAAAAAGTGCCAAAATCCGTTAAGAACAAAAAAGTGTTTGAGCGAAGCGAGTTTTTTTTGTTTAGGGTTTTTGTGCTTTTGGAGCGTTAAGCAAGGAATTCAGGCTTGACTTTTTGGTTCTTTTGCGTCAAGGCAAAAGAACATTTAAAAGACATACGCTCTATGTTACTATTTATTAAGCACTGATTCGTTTTTGATTGTAATCAGGAAAGTGCATTAAATCAAGGTAATTTCGTCTTTTGAAAAGATACAATTCTGTACCATTTGGAGCCTGAATACCCGAAGCGGCAAACACTTTCTTTTTGATAGCAATCATTTCAAAAATAGTCGGAATGCCCATTTTTTTCACCTTCAAAATGTGGTCTTGCATTTCTTTGTCAAAATAAGTCAGCTTCATCCCTTCAAACTGCGCTGTTTCATGTATGCCAATATTGATATTTCCGTCTGAAAGTATGGCACGACTGCCATAGGTATCTTTCTCCCAGCTACGGTAAAAAACACAAGAAAAACCCAGTTTTTTCCAATAATTGAGGCTTTCATCCATTTGTTGTGTTGTGGTAGTCAGTTCCAAAAGTTGTCCAATCTTGAGAGAAGAAGAATTAGAGGTTGTGGGGATTTTTTTGAAAATAGGGTGGTTACTGAGGATAATTTTTGTGCCATTGGGGTCGGTAAAACTGGCTTGAAGGCTGTCTTGATTGGGGTCTTTTTTGATGGCAAATGAACAACCTCGGCTTTTTAAGGTGTTCATTGTTTGGTTCATATTGGCTTGGTAGTAGAGAATGCCTTTGCCGCCGAAATAACCTTCATCCAAAATTAGGTGCATTTTCCCATCCGTCAGCACACTAAAACTTTGTTCTGCCTCGCAATCTGCAACTCTGACATATCCCAAGGATTGAAAAAAATCAATATTAGCCGCCCTATCATTGACGGGTAATAAAATCGAAACCTGCTTGTTCGTAATCATAGCTCACCATTTTAAAAATTGTTAATTGATAGTAGAATTGATTTTTCAATACTTGTTTGATTTAGAAAGTGTTTGTTTTACTTCAAAACCTCATTTTAGAGATTTTGTTGGCTTATTTACATTGCTATTGCAATCTATCAAAACCGATTAGTAAGATGTGGATTAACAATAAAACCTATTTTGGGCTTCAAAAGTTCCCTTTTGTAACTTGCTTTAGAAACGAAAGTGCAAATAATTTCTTTTGACTAAAACCATGAAAGGAAGCTATACTAGTCTATTCGTTTGAGAATTAGAGGCTATTTCTACAAATCTTACTACTCCAATACTCTTAAGAAAACCTTTGTGATTCTTCTTCAAATAATCATTCATTTTTGACCAACCCAATTTTCATATAACTGCTATTTTTAAAAAAAACACTTTTTTTTATTCAAAATGGAATGTTCAAAACGTCTATTATTATTGAAGACCAATAAAGCAGTTCAAAATTAAACTTCAATGATATCAAGCAGACAGTTTCAAATAAAAAAACTGTTAATTTTTGACTCATTTTTCAACCTTTTACAATCAATGAAACAAATCGGTATCATTTCAGACACGCACAATTACTTAGACTCCAAAGTTTTTGACTACTTCAAAAACTGTGATGAAATCTGGCACGCAGGCGATATTGGAACCATCTCTTTGGCGGACGAACTGGCAGCATTCAAACCTCTTAGAGCCGTCTATGGCAACATTGATGGACAGGACGTTCGACAAGTCTATCCTCTCAACAATTTTTTCTTGTGTGAAAATGTCGCTGTTTGGATGACCCACATTGCAGGGTCTCCCCCACGCTACAACCAACGTGTAAGAGAACAGTTGGCAAACAATACGCCCAAAATTTTTGTCTGTGGTCATTCTCATATTTTGAAAGTGATGGCAGTCCCCAAATACAATAAAATGTTGCACATCAATCCAGGAGCAGCAGGCAATCACGGTTTTCACAAAGTCAAAACAATTATGCGGTTAAAAATTGAAGGAAGTCGGATTTTTGATGCAGAAGTAATAGAGTTGGGAAAGAGAGGAGCAAAAAAAAAATAAAAAAAAAATTGTGCTGCTGTTAATGTTTTCGCAAAAATGGCAACTATATAAATGAAGAGCATTAAAAGTTGAGACCAAGGCTTTTGATTTTAAAAATCTCTTATCACCAGAATTTTATCGCTAACCCAAAAATTCATTTTATATTTTTTCTAAAAATTGAAATGAACACAGTAAAATCTTAAGAAAATGAAATCTCTTTTTATTACAATCACATTCACACTCATTCTAAACACACTTTTTACACAAGACATTACAGCTCAAAAAACCATTGAATTCTTTGAAGGAACTCTTGAAGAACTTTTCATTACTGCAAAAAAAGAAAACAAAGCCATTTTTATTGATGCCTACACCAATATGTGTGCCCCTTGCAAAAAAATGGAATTAGAAGTATTCACCCAACCCAATGTTCATGTTTTCTACAAAAACTTCTTTATCAACTACAAATTAGACATGCTTTCTAAGGAAGGAGCTGCTTTTGCCGCAAAATATGGAGTCAAAGTCTTCCCAACTTACCTCTACTTTCATACAGATGGCAGCTTCAATCACAAGATAATCGGTTCAAAAAGCCCAAAAGAATTCATTGCAGCAGGTAAAAAAGGCGCACACAATCCAAAGAAATTTGCAAAATTGAAGGCTGAATATGACGCAGGCAACCGTGACGAAAAAGTTGTTTCAGAATACTTGAGACAGTTGTGGCTTTCAAAAGAGGCGAACAATCCTGTCATGGTCAAAACGTATAAGAAATGTTTGGGCAGCGTGAGCTTGAAGGAACAAAGTCACCAAGAAAGCATCGCTTATACAGCAGGCAATTTGACAGAAGATAGCTACCAATTGTTTGAACAAAACAAGGGTTTGTACATCCAAAAACTGGGTGCAGCAACCGTCAAAAACATTGAAGTAGCAGCAGCTTACAACACTGTAGAAATAGCCATCGAAAAACGAGATTATGCTTTATTCAACAAAATTCAGACAATTATACATTCTCACAACTCTCCTGTAAGCGAAGAAGGGCTTCTCAAAATCTCCTTACGTTTTTTTGAAGCAATGAGTGACTGGAAGGCGTATGCAGAAACGGCTTGTACTTATTTGCCAAAAATAAAAATCGAAAATGCAGCTTATTTAAACGATGTTGCATGGAATTTTTACCAGCAGATTAACGAACCTGAATTGCTTCAAAAAGCAATTCAATGGGCTTCTCAATCCATTGAAATCGACAGCCGTCCATACAATAATGATACGTATAGTTCCTTGCTTCAAAAACTACAATCTTAGTACATACTTCTATCAAAATCGTCAGTATTTGCATTTAAAGTCAAGAAGGATTGACTCTGATTTTTGAAAGTTTGGAAACAAATCACTATTATCGTTTATCCAAACATCACTTTCAATCCTCACTATGAAAACACGAATACTCCAAATTTCAGCCATTGCCCTCCTCCTCTTGATAGCTGTCTTACTCTTCAACACCTTCAATTTCAAATCCAAACAGGTAAAAGTAGCACCAATTCCTTCAAAGGAAATAGGTGACGAAACCATCCAAAGGCTTTCGGATGTAGTCAAAATGCCTACGGTTTCTTATGAAACACACATAGACACAGCCGCCTTTGAAGACTTCAAAAACTATCTACCTCAAACTTTTCCGCTGATTGACAGCCTATTGGAAAAAGAACTCATTGGAGGATACAGTTTGGTTTACAAATGGCAGGGCACAAACCCCGAACTTCAACCCGTTTTGTTGATGGCACATTACGACGTTGTCCCTGTGGAAGAAGACCGATTAAACAAGTGGAATTGTGTGCCTTACAATGGCGAAATCATAGATGGTTATGTTTGTGGGCGAGGGACTTTGGATGATAAGCACAATGTCATGGGGATTTTGGAAGCCATCAATTTGCATCTTCAAGAGGGCTTTCAACCCAGCCGCACACACTATCTTTGTTTTGGGCACGATGAAGAAGTCGGTGGTTTGAATGGGGCAAAAATGGTGGCAGAAGCCTTCAAAAAAAGAGGGATTGAATTTGTGTATGCACTGGATGAGGGCGGCCCTGTTTACGATGATGTTTTGCCAGGATTGCAGTTTCCTGCGGCATTGGTGGGCATTGCAGAAAAGGGCTACATGACCGTAGAATTGAAGGTCGAATTGGAGGAAGGAGGACATTCTTCTATTCCTCCAAAGGAAAATGCCATTGGTTTATTATCCAAAGCATTGCATGAGTTAGAAACGCATCCTTTTCCTACAAAACTGGGAGAGACAACAGCTGCAATGTTTGATTACTTGGGCCCAGAATTGCCTTTTGCCCCCAGAATTGTTTTTGCCAATCGCTGGCTCTTCAACAGCTTATTGGTTGGGCAACTGGAAAAGAAAACCACGACAAATACTTTCGTGCGAACGACGATGGTTCCGACGATTATTCATGCAGGTATCAAAGAAAATGTTGTGCCTTCGAGTGCGGCTGCAAAAGTAAATGTTCGCATCAATCCTGGCGAAACAATTGAAACCGTATTGGCTTACTTCAAAAAAGTCATCAATGATGAAAGGGTAACAGTGGCTTCCACTACAAGTGGCTTTCTCACCAACCCAGCCAAACCTTCCTCCACTACTTCTTTTGGCTACAAAACTTTGGAGAAAACCATCCAACAAATTTTTCCGAATGCGCTTGTCTCTCCTTATTTAAATGTTCCCGTCACGGACAGCCGACATTTTGCAGAGCTTGCAGAAGACACCTACCGTTTTTCGGCGGTCAAAATGACTCCCCATTCGATAAAGGGAATTCACGGCTTCAATGAGCGCATTTCTATAGAAAATTACAAGCGATTAATTCGCTTTTATCACCAGTTGATTGTGAATGGAATGAATGACGAAAACTGAGAAGAGTGGCTGAACTTTGAGTGCATTGAAGTGTTCAACAAATCGTTCTTACATGATTTACGCTTATCTTTGGCTAAGACATTGAAGTAAAAAATAACGATTATGCCTATTTACCACAAACTCGGAAAATTCCCCAAAAAAAGACATACCCAATTTCGCAAACCCAATGGCGAACTCTACAACGAGCAATTGTTTGGGACAGTTGGTTTTGACGGAATGGCCTCACTCCTATATCATGTTCACCGCCCAACGATGGTCAAAGAGATTTTGGGTTCTAAAGACATGACTCCCAAAATTGCAGTGGAAAAAAACATGACTGCCCGCAAATTGGTTGGTTTTGATGTAGTTCCCAAAGATGATTTTTTGGAGTCGAGGGAAGTGATGTTGGTCAATAGTGATGTTCACATTGGTTTGGCTGCGCCTCGTCATTCGGTCAAGGATTATTTTTATAAGAATGCGGATGCCGACGAAATGCTTTTTATCCACAGAGGAACAGGTACTTTGAAGACTTTGGTGGGAAATATTCCTTTTGAATATGGAGATTACCTCATCATTCCCCGTGGCATGATTTACCAGATTCAGTTTGATACAGAGGACAACCGCATTTTGTTTGCAGAGTCTTTTCACCCAATCTATACACCCAAACGCTACCGCAACTGGTTTGGTCAATTGTTGGAGCATTCCCCTTTTTGTGAGCGAGACTATATTTTGCCGCAAGATTTGGAGACGCATGATGAAGAGGGAGAGTTTTTGATGAAAATCAAAAAACAAGGTGTTCTACATGAATTGGTCTATGCTTCTCATCCTTTTGATGTCGTGGGTTGGGATGGCTACAATTACCCTTATGGCTTTTCGATTCACAATTTTGAACCCATTACAGGACGGGTACACCAGCCACCTCCAGTACACCAAACCTTTGAAACTTCGGCTTTTGTGATTTGTTCCTTTTGTCCAAGACTCTACGATTACCACCCCAAAGCTATTCCTGCTCCTTACAATCACTCCAATATTGATTCGGATGAAATGCTGTATTATGTCGATGGGGACTTTATGAGCCGCAACAATATTGGACCAGGTTATATTTCTTTGCATCCTGGAGGAATTCCACACGGGCCACACCCTGGTGCTTACGAACGCAGCATTGGTCAAACGGTGACAGAAGAATTGGCGGTGATGATTGACACATTCAAGCCTTTGCAGCTTACTGAAAATGCCTTAAAAATTGACGATGGGAAGTATTATAAATCTTGGCTGGCGCACTAACTTACAAGAATAGGCGGTTCGGAGGAATAAACAAGAATGAGTGGTTCGGAGGAATGACACAGTACTATTAACATTCCTTTGAAGTCTCCATCTATACAAGAGATTCCTAAGAAATACACATTCTTGTAAAACATTCCTACGAAACATAAATTCTTGTAAACCATTCCTCCGAAAACCATATTCTTGTTATGAACAACATCAAAACCATTGACCCTTCAACGATTTCTCAACCAAGGCTGCACAACATTTTGCTTTCGGCTGTCGCTCCAAGACCGATATGTTTTGCGAGTACAATTGACAGTGAAGGAAATGTCAATCTAAGCCCGTTTAGCTTCTTCAATGTGTTCAGTTCCAATCCTCCCATCATGATTTTCTCTCCTGCCAGAAGTGGGCGAGACAACAGTACGAAGGATACCTACAACAATATTTTGGAGGTCAAGGAAGTGGTCATCAACATTGTCAACTATCCAATTGTAGAGCAAATGTCTTTGTCGAGCACCCAATATGCGCCTGATGTGAATGAATTCACCAAAGCTGGATTGAGTCAAATTTCGAGTACGAAGGTGCGCCCTCCAAGAGTGGGTGAGGCTCCTGTTGCTTTTGAATGTGTGGTTGATAGGGTGATTCCATTAGGAGATGGACCAGGTGCGGGCAATTTGATTTTGGCAAAGGTGGTATTGATACATATCCAAGAACAATACTTGAATGAAGGGGGAAATTTGGAAACGGCAAAATTGGATTGGGTGGCTCGTATGGGAGAAAGCTGGTATTGTCATGCCATTCCAGAGGCTTTGTTTGAAATTCCCAAACCCATCCGAACCAAAGGAATTGGGGTAGACAGTTTGCCTGAAAACATCCGAAATAGCTCTGTATTGACGGGAAACAATCTGGGTAGATTGGGAAATGCCGAGGAGCTTCCTTCAATGGTTGACATCTCAAAAATCAAAGAAGACACGGAAGTGCAAGCCTTAATCCAAAATTTGAAGGAGGAATTATTGCAGGAGGCGGTTCACCAATTGG
The DNA here is from genome assembly GCA_045105835.1 of Chitinophagales bacterium. Taxonomy (GTDB): domain Bacteria; phylum Bacteroidota; class Bacteroidia; order Chitinophagales; family UBA2359; genus JAUHXA01. The sequence continues at coordinate 4,143 of JBGCDY010001077.1, read as the reverse complement.
CAAAAAAATGGTTGGAACAGGGTGACACCCAAAAAGCACTGAAACTATTGTTATTAGACAATTAATTTTGATAGCAAGACCATTCATTTTAGCTTTCTATTGAAAATATATTTCTATACTTGTCTGAAAAATAAGTATTTCCACACTGTTTTGGCTTTATATTTGCAGTACGATTGAAAGAATCAATATGCTACTGTTCCACGAATATATAAGTGCTGCAAAATCAATTATTAAAGTTCACTCTTTCAGCCAGCGCATTTTGTTACAAGTCAATACTAAGCCCAGTGTTATCAAAATTAATTTATACAGGAGTTCAGCCCGAACAAAGCCTATCAGAAATCAAACGCATCAAACTACTCAATGAGATTGTACTCTTATATATCTCAGGCGTATTTCTAAAATTTTTGATGGAACTATTCGTTTGGGACACCATTGGTTTATCAATTGCAGCTATCATCATGGGTGTTTTTTCTGTGGCAATGATTCTGAATCATCTTGGCAAATTGGTTGCTGCTCGAATTTACTTCACAGTCATTTTCACCTTTGTTCTCTGTATGCTCAACCTCTTATATGGGCATTTTTTTGGAAGCGAATTTGCATTCTTTCCACTGATTATGGTTGTCATTATCTTTTTTGAAGATAAAAAAATAAAATCTTTATGGATAGCATTTGTGGCTCTGTGCTACATAGCATCGCTTTTGTTTATCAAATTCAACCAGCCCATATTTTTAGACAATCTAAGTGATTCTGTTTTCTATTTCATGTTTTTTGTTTCCTTTATTGGTGTTTTCTTGATGTCAAATATGTTTATCAGTGAAAACAAACATTTTGAAGTAAAGACCAATCAACTGTTGGAAACTTTAAAAACAAAAAACAAGCATTTGGAAACGGCAAACAATGAGCTGGAAAAGTTTGCCTATGTTGCCTCACATGATTTAAAAACTCCCCTTCGAAATATCCATAGTTTTTTGACCCTTATTCAGCGAAAAATCAGCAAAGGTCAAACCGAAGATATAGGTGAATACTTAGAGTTTGCGAGTCAAAATGCACATAGAATGCATGAACTGATTCAAGATGTTTTGGAGTTTTCACAATTTAGTGTCAAGAAAGTTTCTTTTGAGACCAAAGACCTGAATAGAGTCATGGAATATGCACTCAACAATCTGCACGAAATCATCAAAGAAAAGAATGCCATCGTCAATGTTGTGCCCTTGCCTACACTGATTTGCAACGATTCTCAGATGCTGTCTTTGTTCCAAAATCTCATCGAAAATGGACTCAAATACAACAACAATTCCCAACCAAAAATTGATATTACCTGTGTAGAAAAACCCACTGAATACAACATTTGTATTGCAGACAATGGCATCGGGATTGAAGAAGAATACCAAGACAAAGTTTTTGAAATGTTCTACCGTCTTCACAATCAAGGTGAATATTCGGGTTCAGGAATTGGTTTGGCGACTTGCCGAAAAATTGTCAGCCATCACGGAGGAAAACTAAGTCTTGTTTCCTCCTTAAACAAAGGTTCTACTTTTTGCATCAATTTTCCTAAAAGGATTCAAGCGGAAAGCCTTAAAAAATCAACCCCCGTTTCAACCTCTCCTCAAAAAATCAATCAACAAGAGGTGAAGCAATAAGCATTCGTAAAATCTCAAAGTCAAGGTACAAGTTCTAACTCAAAACTCTTTAATTTAGAACTTGCCTTACTCCTCCCAATCATCCGTCCTAAACGGACAAGCAGGCAAACCCTCTTCATTGTACAAATTCACATCACCAGGATTGTCTGCCCAAGCATAACGAATTGCAATGGGAACATCTATCGAATCACTCCAAACCACGATTTCATTTCCTTCAATACGTGCCTTTGCCCAAACAAACTGTTGATCTTTGGCTGCAATGGCAAATCCATTGACATAGCCATATTTATTCCTTACGACCAATCCACTTCCAATGTGTTCCAATTCTATGTGCACTTTGTTTCCTTTGACCTTATGTGATTTATAGCTTGGTCCAGCATACACAATGTCTTCTCCATAGGCGATTTTTCTGGCAGACAATGCCAAGCGTTTTCCCACATCTTGTTTGTTGCGAGGGTGAATATCCTCCGCTTCACCAATGTCTATGATTACTGCCTGACCCGTTTTTGCAGTCGTTTCGAGGGTTTTGGATTGAGATTCCCGAAGCATTGCCCAATTGCTTGGAGTATTTGCATATTCGGGTGCTTTCATAAAATTTGCCAACTGGACAAACAGAAAAGGAAAATCTCCTTGCCCCCAACGTGTGCGCCAATCTTCAATCATTGTGGGAAAATCATAACGATACTGATACGCCTTTTCGTCATGGGTATTGGATTCCCCTTGATACCAAATCACCCCTTTGATGCCATAGCCCAAAATGGGATGCAACATTTGATTGTAGAGCATAGTCGGGGTATGAATGGGGCGAAATTCAGGGTCGGCAACAAGTATTGCTCCGATTTTGTACTTCCAATCTCCTGCCAAAGAACTTACACGGGCATTGGTTTTCAAAAACATATCCTCCGAAACTCCGTGAAAACCTCCACCATATCCTGTATCCTCTACTCGAACGGTAATGGTATTTTCACCCATCTTCAAATTTTCCGCCTCCACTTTATAAACTCTGGGCATGTTGTATGCCCCCAGCATTCCGCCGATTTTGTGTCCATTGATATACGACCAATCCGAATCGTCAATGCTTCCCAAACCCAGTGTAATTCCTGCCTTTACTTCTGTTTCGGTCAATTGAATGGTTTTGCGAAACCACACGACACCATCAAAACCAGGCAAATCTTGTTCCTCCCAAAGCATGGGTACTGTCATGGTTTTCCAATCCGTATCTTTTATTGAAGGAGCTGCCCAAAGTGCCGTTTCATTTTCCGACCAACCTGCATCTTTTGTAGGCATTTCACCATGTTTAGCCTCCAATTTTTCAGCCAAATCCTGCTGTGCATTTTTGGCTTTTTCTTCCAATTCTTGAAAGACTTTGTAAGGATCATCCATCTTCAAAGCTTCCGCACTTGTCCACGCTTCTATTCTGCTGCCTCCCCAAGAAGTGTGCAACAGACCAATCGCAACATTTTGGGTTTGACGGAGTTCTTTGGCAAAGAAATAACCCACTGCCGTATAGTTGGCAACTGTTTTGGGTGAACAAACCGTCCATTCTCCACTTGTAGGAATCCTGTCCATTGGGTCTTTGCTTCCTGCTCTTTTTACTTTGAAATGGCGTATTTTATCATCTTTTGCATTCGCAATTTCCTCTTCGGCATTGTCTGAGGTGCCAACCTCCCACTGCATATTGGACTGCCCCGAACAAAGCCAAACATCCCCCACCATGATATTCTGAAGTACGATGGTTTCTCCTTCACCTTCAATGGTCATTTGATAAGGTCCTCCTGCTTCCATTGAAGGAAATCGGACTTCCCATCGCCCCGTTTTCTGGTCAGATTCAGCCGTATATTCTTTTTCCCGAAAGGTTATTTTGATTTGCGTACCTTTTGAAGCCCAGCCCCATACGGGTACTTCTATCCCTCTTTGAAGCACCATATTGTTGCTTATCAATTGAGAGAGTTCGATTTTTGCAAATGAATTGGAATTGGTAAGAAATAACAACAGGAAATGGATGCTCAACAATCGTAGTGCCTTCATAGTGCTTGCTTTTGACAGATATAGAGTGCTTGGTAAGACTCAAAAAACTTATTTTTTGAGTCTTGCTTATCCCTGTAAAAGTAAGAAAAAATCAAGCAAATTCTTCTCGAAAAGGCTTGATAAACCGTTCGTTTTTGGCATAAATCGCAAAGGTGATTTGTCGGAATTGGTTATTGAAGCCTCCTTCAATCACCTCTTTGAAATAACGAGCCATATCATCAGGATTGTTTTGAAAAACGCCACAGCCCCAAGCTCCTAAAACAATGGAAGAATGTCCATGCTCCAATGCAATCGCCAAAACCTTTTCGATTCTTCGCTTCATCACCACTTCAATTTTCTTCAATCGGCGTGGTTCTCGCTGTTTGATTACCCCAGTATTAACGGCAGGAGCAGTGATAAAAGAAGCCGTGACCAAGCCCGCTAAATAATTACCTACTTCGTCTTTTAGAATCGGTACTTTGGGGCTGTAAATCAT